>JBIIFQ010000216.1:0-2531 GCA_044237235.1 Rickettsiales bacterium | reverse complement strand
GTTTTATTAAAGCCACCTAAATCTAGGGAGTCTTCACGAATTATTCGATCAAAAGCAAACTTATCAGCGAATTTATTTTTAAAAAATTCTATATTACTTTCAACCTCTTTTGAAGTGTTAGAAAATAAAAATAGTAAATTTGAAACCAAATGATAATCAATATTAACTAAATCAAAATTTTTAATCTCTAAAAAATCTAAAATATCAAGATACTTAAATTGATCGTTCAAAATTTTTTTAGCGATTTCTGAATCATATAAATCAATGGAAATATAGACAATTAAAGCAATTCTATAACCAGCAGATGTTAGAGAGTTAGTTTCGCTTATCAATAATGATAAAAAAACTCGAAAAAATTGATTTATTTGCCTCGGACTTAGTCTGAGTTTAGTAAAAAACTCATCCATATAAGCTCTTAACGTGTGATTATTCTTAAGAGAATTTTTTTCAATCTCAATTTTTTTACCATCGACTTCAATTTTATTAAAAAAATCATCAACTATTTTTAAAATATACTTGTTAATTCCCTCTTCACTGTATGGCAGAGCAACATCTCTTTGAGCAAATTTACGATAATATTCATCAAAATCAATTTTGCCGTAAATGCATTCCACCGATTGTTTTAACTGCTCTTTATTAACCGCTAAAATAAAAATCAAACCATTGATGTCAAAAAAATGTTTTAAAGTTTCAAGAAAATTAACGGCATAATCGGGACGCGTTCTATCAAGCTCATCGATCAAAATTATTAATTGTTTTTCGGCGGTATATTCGGCGATAGATTTATATAATTTTTCAAATAAATCTTTTTTTTGATTAAATTTTTCGAATATTGTAGCGCCCTTTTCAATTGATTTATTTTTATTGAAAGTCTTCTCAAAATCGATTCCCGATTGAGCTTTTAAAAACTGATTAGATAAATCACCAAATATTGAAACAATTGATTTTAATTGCTCACGAATTGGCAATGATTTTTCATCATTTTGCTCTTCAAAATAAGAAAATAATTCACAACAAATTGCAATCAAAGGTTCGTCACAAAAATCATTTTTCCAAGAATTAATTAAAATAGTTTCAGCTTTTTTTTCTTCGATTAAATAATTTTCAAACATTTCAAGAAAATAAGATTTTCCCATGCCAAATTTAGCGTTTAAACTAACGACAACACTATTTTCAGAAAGTAAATTATCAATTTGAATGGAATGAAATAAATCATCGGCAAAACCCTTGAGATTCATAGAATCTGAATCTTTAAAAGTTTTTGTTTGGATATATATTTGACTCATATCTGAGATATTTTATTTGAAAAAATTTTTCTAATTATATTTTTTGTGGAATAATTATAAAGATTAAAATGATTTTTTATTTGACAAATTTTTTATAATATCTTTTCCCTTAATTCCATCTCTGAGGTAAAGAACTTCGATATTTTTTGAATAATCCAATTTTATGTTAATAAAATTATCAAGATCATTTACATCTTCAATTTTATGATTTTGAATATGAGTTATAATATCGCCCTCCAAGAGTTTAGAGTTGAAAGCTAGACTATTCTCAAAAATAAATTTAATTATGGCGCCACCACTAATTTTAAGCCTAATTTTTTGTTCTCTATCAAGGTCAATAAAATGGGCACCAAACTTATTTTCTATATTGGATTTTCCCAAAAAAATAGCGTTATAATCGTATTTTGCAACGGAATAAGGAATATGGGTCGTAGAAGTTTGATATGGATTTGAAGAATAGTTAGTAATGGGATATGATCCGCTAATTGTGTGGGTATATTTATAATTCCATAAAACAATTTCGGCCCCTAATTTTTTTGCGAAAGACTCAATATCTGATATAGAATTATTACTATTTCCATTAAA
Source organism: Rickettsiales bacterium (assembly GCA_044237235.1). GTDB lineage: Bacteria > Pseudomonadota > Alphaproteobacteria > Rickettsiales > UBA1997 > CAILUF01. The sequence goes on along the minus strand of JBIIFQ010000216.1, from coordinate 660 downwards.
ATTTGAAAAACCAATTCTAATAAATCCTTTCCTATAATATTTTAGTAAATCTTCATTTGGAGAGTTTGAAAATATTATAGTGGGTTTACCATTAAAAAAATAAAAGTTATTTCTATTTTTTTTATATAATTCGCTTTCTTGGAAAAAATTTTCATATCTGTTAACGCAACCAAAAAAGAAAAACAAAAGAAAAGTAAAAACAATTTTCATAAGAATGAGAATTATAAATTATAAAAAAAATTGTTAAAATATCCAAAAAAATAAAATAAAACTTAAAATTGCGAGAATTTTTAAACGAAAAAAAACCCCTTAGTTTTTTACAACTAAGGGGTTTTTATTTGGTCAATGAATATTTTAAATGCCACTCGTAAGCTTGGCGATAACCTACTCTCGCTAATCCTAACGATTAACTACCATTGGCGCGTCATATGTTTCACTTGCGAGTTCGGAATGTGATCGAGTGGTTCCACACCGCTATCGTCACCAAGCCAACAAGTGGCATTTGATAGTTAGAAGAATTTTTTCAAAATCTCTGCAGACTTAATATCTACTCAAACAAAATATGTAGGTTTAATACCACACATAGTTTGAAAATTAAGCCAATCGGGTAATTAGTACTGGTTAGCTTAAAGCATTACTGCTCTTACACACCCAGCCTAT
>JBIIFQ010000215.1:0-2534 GCA_044237235.1 Rickettsiales bacterium | reverse complement strand
CGATGGTAAGCGAGTTCTAGTTGAAGCTGGTCAAATGATCGACGAAGCTTTGGCTGATGAAATTGACAAATCCGGAATCAAATCACTTCGCGTTCGTTCGGTCTTAACTTGCGAAAGCAAAGACGGCGTTTGCGTAAAATGTTATGGTCGTGATTTGGCAACGGGTAATATCGTTAGTATCGGCGAAGCTGTAGGTGTTATCGCAGCTCAATCAATTGGTGAACCAGGAACACAATTAACAATGAGAACTTTCCACATTGGTGGTGCGGCGCAAAGGGGAGCTGAACAATCTTCAATTTCTGCAATATCAGATGGTAAAGTTAAATTTAGCGAAAAATCAGCAATCACTAATCGTGATGGCAAAACCGTTGTAATCGCTAGAAATTCCGAAATCACTTTGGTTGATAAAAATGGTGCAGAAATTCACCGTTATAAATTACCATATGGTGCCATTATTAATCACAAACATAATTCTGATATTAAAAAAGGCGAACATTTGGCAGAGTGGGATCCTTATAACATCCCAGTAATTGCTGAAGCAAGTGGCGTCATTAAATATAATGATTTGTCAGAAAATGTTTCGCTTCGTGAAAAAATCGAAGAATCAACGGGAGTTTCGACTAAAATTGTGATGGATTGGAAACAATATTCAAAACAAGATTTGAAACCGCGTCTTTCAGTTGAAGATGGCACGCAAAATCTTTTAAAAGAATATGCCCTTTCAATCGGCACAATCATTGGTATATCCAACGGCGACGAAGTTAAAGCGGGTGATGTTATCGCCAGAATTCCAAAAGAATCTTCAAAAACTCGTGATATCACGGGTGGTCTTCCAAGGGTTGCCGAGTTGTTCGAGGCTCGTAAACCTAAGAATGCTGCCATCATGAGTGAAGTCGATGGTAAAATTGAATTCGGTAAAGATTACAAAACTAAACGTCGCATTATTGTTCGTCCGGACGACGCTTCAAGATTGCCGATCGAATATAGTATTTCAAAAACTAAACACTTATTCGTAGGTGAGGGTGATTCGGTAAAAAGAGGCGATGTTTTGATCGATGGAAATCTTGTTCCGCATGATATTCTTAGAATCCAAGGTATGCAAGCCTTCACTTCTTATATGGTCAATGAGGTTCAAAAAGTTTATCGCATGCAAGGCGTGAAAATCGATGACAAACATATCGAAGTTATTATTTCAATGATGTTGAAACGTGTTGAAGTTACTAATTCGGGAGATACTACATTATTGGCGGGTGAATATGTTGATCGTGACGTCTTCGAAAACGTAAATGTCAAAATGATCGACAGCAAAATGAAACCAGCGGAATGTGCTCCAGTATTGCTCGGAATCACTAAAGCTTCATTGCAAACTAAATCATTTATTTCGGCCGCTTCATTCCAAGAAACGACTCGAGTTTTAACTGATTCAGCGGTTCAAGGTCGCGTTGATAGTTTACGCGGTTTGAAAGAAAATATCATCGTCGGTCGCTTGATTCCAGCTGGAACAGGCTTGATGGCGAGCAGATATAGAAAAATGGCGAATGAGCAAAAATAATTTGATAAATTAAATTTTATAAAATTTAAAAATACATTAAGCCCTTCTTATTCTAGTAATGAGAAGGGCTTTTTGTTGATATTTTTATTATATTTAATATAGAAAATAATTTGCAAAAAAGGCTTGAAAGAGTCAAAGAAATTAAGAAAATAAAATTGATAATAAGAATTTAATTATAAAATATGAGTCCATTAGAAAGAATAAATCTAATTAGAAATATTGCTGAGGAAATCGCAAAATTTCAAGATGAAGAAGAAAAATTTTATTTTATAAGGCAATATAAAATTAATCCTCTCTATTATGAAAATTATGGTGATCGATTCTTGGATGCTAAATCTTCATTATTTCAAGAATCGGTAACCATTGAGATTTTGAAAAAAATTGCTGATGAATTGGAAATTTCAAAAAATTTATCAATTTTAAATAAAAAATATCCAACGAATTGGAAAAATTCTAAAGATTTAAAATTATTTATTTCTCATCCACATGAAAAAAAAGAATCCGCACTAAAATTAAAAAATGCCTTAGTAAATAAAAAAATCAATGCCTTTGTTGCCCATGAGGATATAAAAACTACAAAAAAATGGAGAGAAGAGATTAGATTTGCGCTAAATACCATGGATTTTTTTGTTTCCATAAATTGTAAAGAGTTTGATGCAAGTCAATTTTGCCAACAAGAATTAGGATTTGCAATTTCTAGAAATGTTGATATTGTCCAATTGGTTTTCGAAAAAGGATACCCGCCTAAGGCTTTTGGAGAAGAGTTTCAACATAAAAAACCTAAAAATTTAGATGACGCTGTGGATGAAATTATAGATGTCGCCAAAAACAGTAATAAAATTGGAGAATTATATAATCAAATAAATCCAGATTCGACTGAAGATGAAATTCCTTTTTAAGAAATGATTAGAAATAGATTTATTAATATTGGAAATTTCCCCTTTTTTTTCGTCCCTAAAATTTTTGTAAATACTCGTAACAC
>JBIIFQ010000214.1:0-2544 GCA_044237235.1 Rickettsiales bacterium | reverse complement strand
ATCGCGATAATGACTTCGACCTTAGGGAAATGCAGTTCGAAGATGAAAAAATGAGCGATATCAAAGAATTTATTGTAAATTTAATTGATGAAAATTGTCAAAATATCGTCGAAGAGCTTGAAAAATCGGATTTCAAGCTTTATAATAAAGAGATTAAAAATATTTTTTTATTGCGTGAAAAAATATTTAACGGTGAAAATATAAAACAAAAATATCGTCTTTTGCTTTTAAAAGATTTATTTGTGAAAGTTGAAAGGCAATATTTAGAAAATTTAAACGCAATTGATGAAGTTCAAGCTCATCAAAACAAGGCTCCAAATCAAAAAGAAATTTTTGATTACAAAGAATCGCTTCAATCTCAAATTAGAGAGCTTGAAAAAGAAATATTATAAATTTTATAAAATCAATTTATGGCAGTTAAGAAAAAATTAACAAAGAAAATTGTGGCAAAAAAAATCGAAAAAAAAGGTTCCAAAAATGTTACTAAGAAACCCCAAATCAATGTCAAAAATCTGAAAGTGGCAAAAGTTGCTAAAAAAGCCGTTCAACCATTGAAAAATAAGGTTAAAACCCCATTAAAAAAAGTTGTAAAAAAATTAGTGCCAATTGCTAAAAATGTTAAAAAAACTACAAAAAACATTAAATTGGCGCCAAAAAAAATTGAGAAAAAAGTCGCTAAAATTGCTAAAAAAATTAATGTTAAAACTGCGGTTAAAGCTAAGATTATCAAAACAGCAAAGCCAAATTTAAAAAAAGTTGAAAGCGCTAAAAAATCTGTTAAAAATTTAGTGAAAAATGTGGCTAAGAATGTTAAAAAAGAAGTTAAGAAAAACATTAAAGATGTAAAAATAAAAGTTGAAAAAGCCTTAAAAAAAGAAAAAAAACCAGTCGAAAAAAAATTAAAGAAAGTTAAGAAAGAGAAGGTTGTTAAAGAAAAAATTGTTAAAGTAAAATCTACAAAACCATCGACAATTTTGGGTGATAAAACTTCGCGTTTAGCTGAAAAATTTCAACTAATTCAAGATGTTCGTAGTGCAATCAATAAAGGCGATGATGAAACCAAAAGAATTTCGAGTGAAATAGCCAATAAATTAAAAAAACTCATTGCCATTGGTAAAACTCAAGGCTTTTTAACTCATGATCAAATTAATGAAAATATTGAAACTGAACTTGATGGCAAAAAACTTGATAGAATCGTTGATATTCTTAGTGAATTTAAAATTCAAATTGTTGAAAAAGAAGAAGATCTTGAGCGTTTAATCGAAGAAGGTTTGGCGACAAAAGATGATGAAAAAAGTCAAAAAAGAAGTGAAGATTCGGTAAAAACTTATCTAAAATCGATGAGCACCGTTAAGCTTTTAACTCGTGACGATGAAGTTTCTATTGCGATGAGAATTGAAGAAGGGCGCAGTAAAACAGTAAATTTTCTTTATCAAAGTCCATTGATTATGCGCCACTTTATCGAGTGGTATAATGGTTTATCGAACGGTACTATTTTGCTTCGCGACATTATTAGAATTGATGAAACATACAATTCTGAGCTTGAAGAAATGATTAAAAATAACGATCAGCAAGCGCCGATTCCCGATAGTAATGTTGAAGATGTGGTTGCTATAATTGAAGAACAAGGGGATTCGGCTGAAATCAACGAAGATTCTTTATTTGAAGATGAAGAGCTTGAAGAAATCGATGAAAGTGCGGTTTCATTCGTTTCGATGGAAAGAATTTTGATGCCAAAAATGCTCGAACTTTTTCAAAAAATTGCCACAATTTGTCAAAAAATTATTGATAAATCCGAAGACAAAACTCTCGAACAAATCAAAAATGATAAAGATGTTAATAAATGTAAATTAGAATTTGAAAAACTTTCAAGCGAAGTAAGTTTCAATGATGCTTTGATTAAAGCTTTAGTTGACCAACTTTATGAAGCACAACAAAAACTTTTGAGCATTGAAATCGAATTGCTCAAATATTCACAAACATTTGGGATTGATAAAATTGATTTTCTAAAAAATTATGTTGGTATCGAAGATGGTGAAAAATGGTTTAAAAAAGTAAAAGAACTAAAAGATAAAAAATGGCAAAGATTTACACAAGATGGTGAAAAACAAATTCTTACTTCGCTCGAAAAAATTGCTAAATTTACTAAAATCATGAGTATTTCAATCGTTGATTTTAAAAAGATGATTAGCAATTTACGCTACAGCCAAGAGGAAGAATTAAAAGCCAAAAAAGAAATGATCGAAGCCAATTTACGTTTGGTGGTTTCTATCGCAAAAAAATATACTAATCGTGGTTTGCAATTTTTAGATTTAATTCAAGAGGGCAATATCGGCTTGATGCGCGCCGTCGATAAATTCGAATATCGTCGTGGTTATAAATTTTCTACTTATGCCACTTGGTGGATTCGTCAAGCGATTACGCGCGCTATCGCCGATCAATCGCGCACGATTCGTATTCCAATTCACATGGTGGAAACTATCAATAAAATCGTCAAAACTTCGCGTCAATTAACGCAAGAGCTCGGCAGAACGCCAGACGCTC
>JBIIFQ010000213.1:0-2574 GCA_044237235.1 Rickettsiales bacterium | reverse complement strand
ACGAAGCAAAACTTCTTAACTATTTTTGATTTTGGTTGCTGACGTCGGGATTTGAACCAACGACCTCGACGAATCTATTTAATCGCTTCAACAAAGTTTTCAACTTTGTTTTGCGCTTAAAGATTCGTTCGGCTTCGCCCTAAAAAAACGATTGATAATCGTTTTTTTGTGCTCGCAGGTTATGAGCTTCTTAACTATTTTTGATTTTGGTTGCGGGGGCTGGATTTGAACCAACGACCTTTAGGTTATGAGCCTAACAAGCTACCGGGCTGCTCTACCCCGCGATAAAATGAAGCCGAGATTTTCGCTCGGATATTCTTAATTAAATTTTATGTTAGTTGACTTATTTTTATATCGCAAGAGGCATTTCAAAATATTATAAAAATTTGATATTATAAAACTTCAAATATTGATAAAAACTAAAAAAATTATTTTTTATTGATTTTAATATTACTATTGAATAAAATAATGATAATATATTAAAAATTAATTAAAAAAATAATGAAAAAAATTTTAATATTTACTATATTTTCTCTCTTTTTTGTTAATCAAGCTTTGGCGGGGTCGACAATAGAAAAAACAATAGATCCAACCTCTAATTGTGAAGAAATTTGTGCTAAAGATAATGGTGGCTCAGGAGAAGTATTTAAAGGCTCATGTTCAGCTAACGGGGATAATGTTAAATTTAAATCAGCTCGGGTTACATCGCCCGATTCCGATCAAAGCTTTGTATGCACAGAAGTTACATCTTCGAATGTAACTGATTGCAAATCAGCATGCGATAATGCAATAATTGCAGAAAACTCTGCAATTGCTTCGGCAACTAAAACTGTAATTTTAAAAAGTCCTTCTTCAGGCAATGATTGTTCAGTTATTTGTTCTAAGGATTTTGATGAATTAGAAGATAGGTTTCAAGGTAGGTGTTCAGCTAATTTAGATATTGTTAAATTTACAGCTGATGGCGTAAACTATTCGGCTGGAGATCATAGTTTTGAATGCGGAAAGATCACGCAAGGAAACTCTGACGCTTGTGCAACAGTATGTGGTGCGGTAAATTTAGCATTATCCGCTAAAGAAAAACTTGACGAAGCTAAAGCCGCAGCCATAGAAAATAACCGACAAGTAGACGTTATGGGCAATACAACTCACAATCTTAGTAGAAATATTTTTACAAGAGTGATGTGTAACGCCTACAGAATTGTAACTGGAAGTGCGGGTGCAACATTTGCGGCTTTTGCTGTTATTGCCACGGGAATTGGTTTTTTTACTGGTAAAGTTTCTTGGGGTTTAATGATTGGGGTTGCGGCGGGAATTGCCTCTATGTTTGGAGCGCCATCAATTGTTGCGGCAATTTCTGGGGTTACAACTAACACCAATTGCTCTATTCAAATTAATGAAGTGCCAGTTCCGTAAAATATAAATCTATTAATTTTTGACTAAAATTTCGGATGAATTACGAATATGAACCTGCAGAACTATAAAAAAATATTCAAAATTAAATTATTTATTTCTAAAAATTAAATTGAAGTTAAAAATGTTTTTTGATGAATGCTTTTCCCGAGTGAGATTTTAAATATTTTTCGAATTTTAATGCTTTATTCTTGTTATTTAATGCGCAATAAAATTCTAGTCTCCAAGGTCTGAATTTGTTGGTGTGAATTGATTTTCCTAAATTGTGGTCAACTAATCTTTGCTTAAGATTTGAGGTATATCCAACATAGGATTGATCTGGATTGGATATGGATTTGAGAATATAAGTGTAGTGCATTTTCTTAGGGTGATAAGAATTGATTTATGTTTTTTTATTATATTTTTAAAAGCCCATCTTCGCCCTTCAGGCTTCGCTGGGCATGCTTCGCTCTAACGATCTACTTTGGCACTGGCGTGCCATGCGTAGCTCGTAAGAGCGAAGCATGGTGGAGATAACGAGATTCGAACTCGTGACCTTTTGCATGCCATGCAAACGCGCTACCAACTGCGCTATATCCCCTTAAATATTAAAAAATTCTGTGAAAATGTTTTTAAAATTTACAAAATTTAAAATTAATTAAAAATTGTTTTGCTAATTTTTGCAAGTGCAAATATAAAAATAATTTTTAATTTTTATGATTTTGTAGTGCCAAGACTCCTGGTAAATCTTTGCCCTCAAGCCATTCTAAGAAAGCTCCGCCCGCCGTTGAAATATAGGTAAAATCTGATGCCAAATTACAACCATTAATTGCGGAAACGACATCGCCTCCGCCGGCGATTGAAATTAATTTTCCTGATTTAGTAAGTTGAGCAATAATATTAGCAAAATCTTCGGTGCCACGGTTAAAAGGCTTCATTTCAAAGGCTCCGAGTGGTCCATTCCACACCAAAGTTTTAAAATTATTTAATTTTGTGTTTAGATTTTTTATAGTTTCGGTGCCGATATCGACAATAATTTCATCATCTTGAACATCGTCGATTGAAGCTATTCTATTAGTTGCATTGGCTTTAAATTCTTTAACCACCACTACATCACTTGGTAAAATAATTTCGCAATTATTTTGCTTGGCGGTTTCAATAATTTTCAAAGCAGTATCTTTTAAA
>JBIIFQ010000212.1:0-2580 GCA_044237235.1 Rickettsiales bacterium | reverse complement strand
CATGAGCGAAGCGAAGCAATCCCAGTCGTGAATCTTTTTCGAAGAAAAAGATGAAACGTTTGCAAGCAAAAAAAAGTAACCTGGTACCTTTTTCGAGTCGTCTTCGAAATCAAAATTTTATTTTGATTGAGAAAAGCGACGAAGCGTTGTAAAAAATTCGGTCGCATCATTTAAGAGTGGAAATAGTATATTATTTCAAAATATTTACGTGCCCCATCTTGCGTCCTTCTTTAGCCTCACCCTTGCCATATAAATGAATTTTTGCTTTTGGATTATTTTGATATTTTTCGATGTCATTTACCTCATCGCCAATCAAATTTATCATTTGTCCTTGTGAATGAAATCTAGTATCGCCCAAAGCCATGCCAGTTATAGCTCGAATCAATTGTTCAAATTGCGAAGTAATCGAAGCGTTCATCGAAAAATGTCCAGAATTATGCGGACGCGGAGCCAATTCATTCACTAAAATTTTATTATCTACTATAAAAAACTCAACCGCCATGATGCCAACTAAATCAAGCTTTTCAGCGATTTTTGTGGCAGTTTTTAAAGTTTTAATTTTTTGCGGAAGAGATAATTTGGATGGATAAAAACTACGCTGTAAAATACCATTTTTATGGACATTAGTTAATGGATCGTAAGCCTTGATTTCTCCGCTTTTAGAGCGAGCAACAATTACCGAAACTTCATCATCAAAGCGACAAAATTTTTCTAAAATTAGCGGATAATTTTTAACATTTTCGTAAACTTTTTGTGCCGATTCAATATCTTCTAAAACAAATTGTCCCTTGCCATCATAACCCATAATTGCGGTTTTCAAAATTGCTTTTTTAAAAATTTCCAATCCTTTTTTTAAATCGTCAAAATTATTTATAACTTTATATTCCGCGGTTTTAATTTGATTTTCATTAAGAAAATTTTTTTCCAAAATACGATTTTGCGTAATTTTTAAAGTTTCAACATTCGGATAAAGTTGTGAATTTTGTGCTACAAATTCAGCGGTTTCCAGTGGAATATTTTCAAATTCAAATGTGGCAAAATCAATGGCATCGCAAAATTTTTTCAAGGCAATTTTATCAAGATAATCGCCCACAATCGTTTGATTGGTAACGAAACTTGCGGGCGAATCTTTTTGATCAGTGAAAACTACAGTGCGTAGCCCCATCATTTGTGCGTAAAAGCAAATCATTCTGCCGAGTTGACCGCCACCTATAATTCCTAATGTTTTCATTTTTTTAATTATTATAATACATTTCAAATTCAATCGGATGAGGCATTTGCTCATAACGATCAACTTCTTTGAGTTTTAATTCGATGTAAGCATCAATTTGCTCATTAGTAAAAACATCGCCTTGCAATAGAAATTCACGATCCTTATCGAGTGCCGACAAAGCTTCGCGCAAAGAGCGCGCCACCGTTGGAATTTTACGTAATTCTTTTTCACTTGAATGATATAAATCTTGATTTTTCGGTTCACCCGGATGAATTTTATTTTTAATTCCATCAAGACCCGCCATCATCAAAGCCGCACAAGTTAAATATGGATTTGAAGCCGGATCGGGAAAACGAGTTTCGATGCGACGAGCTTTTTCGTTAGTCACGTGCGGAATACGAATTGAAGCCGAACGATTTTTTGCCGAATAAGCTAATAAAACCGGAGCTTCATATCCAGGAACTAATCTTTTATAACTATTAGTTGTGGCATTGGAAAAAGCATTAATGGCGCGAGCATGTTTAATAATTCCGCCGATATAATAAAGAGCGAGTTCCGACAAACCGGCGTGATCATTACCGACAAATAAATTTTCACCATTTTTCCAAATTGATTGGTGGACATGCATACCCGAACCATTGTCGGCGTAAATTGGCTTTGGCATAAAAGTTGCAGTCTTGCCGAAAGCTTGGCACACATTATGAACTACATATTTAAATTTTTGAATATTATCTCCCGTTCCAACTAAAGTTGAATATTTGAAACCAATTTCAAATTGCGAAGTGGCAACTTCATGATGATGAAGCAAAGGAATCAAGCCAACTTGACGCATCGACTCAACAATTTCAGCGCGTAAATCTTGACCGCTATCGATTGGAGTTGGCGCAAAATAAGCTCCTTTAATTGGCGCACGACGTCCCAAATTTTTACCTTCTTCATCTTTTGAAGTGTTGTGTGGAGCTTCTTCCGAATCAATTTTATAAAAATTACCATGGCTCGAAGAATCAAAACGCACATCATCGAAAACAAAAAATTCTGGCTCTGGACCAAAATAAGCAACATCACCATAACCAGTTTTTTGTAAATATTCTTCGGCTTTTTTAGCGGTAAAACGTGGATCACGCGGATAGCCTTTGCCAGTTTCTGGCTCAATAACATCGCAAAATAAAACTAAAGTTGGATGGGAATAAAATGGATCAATAAAAGCGGTATCTAATTGTGGCATTAAAATCATGTCCGATTCATTAATTTCTTTCCAAGCATTAATCGAAGAACCATCAAAAGAAACACCTTTAGTTAAAGCTTCTTCATCAACCGCATCAGCGCAATGAGTAATATGAAGCCATTGACCAGCATAATCAGAAAAA
>JBIIFQ010000211.1:0-2583 GCA_044237235.1 Rickettsiales bacterium | reverse complement strand
AATGGATTAACCCCTTAAAAGCAAAGTTGGAAGCCTCTCCGAGCTTACTAAGGTTGGCGACGGTATATTTACCAATTTTTTCAATAAAATTAAAAATCATTTTTGTTATTTTAAAATTTGTTGCTTGTATTTTTTTTCTTAAGATTAATAATATATCAATAATTTTTAAAACAAATCTTTTGATGAAACAATTATTTTTTACAACACATTATCGTAATTTCCTTATAAAATTTTTGGCAATTTTGTTAATTTTTTGCCAAGGATTTGGGCTTTCGCACCAATATTCATATGATCTCAAGCTCAATGATAATAAAATTGTTGAGCAAAATAATTTTGAAAAAATCCCCGCAAAAAATAATCAAGAATCTCATCATCAAAATTGTTTTATTTGTCATTTTGTTGAAATTTTACAATTATCCAACATTAATTATGCGATTTTATTTTCATTAAATTTATTCTTTTTAGCAATATTTTTTAACAAAGATTTTTCGTTAAAAATATTTTTTACAACTACAAACAAACTTTCTCGCGCCCCTCCAAAATTGGTATAACATTTTTTAAAAAATTCAGTTATTATCCAATTTATTTATTATCATGAAAAAATTATTCATTACTTTTGCAACCATCTCGCTCATAGGCTCTAAAGCTTTTGCCAGCGATCTTAATTATGAAATTACCGCTAAAAAACTTGACGAATCACGTACAAATTTATCGCCAAAAACTTACGGAACTGCGTTCAATTTTCAACGCGACAATATAGATAATTTGCCTCAAGGACAAGCTTCTTCCTTGAATCAAATCTTGTTACGCGCGCCGGGAGTTTCGCAAGATTCTTACGGTCAAGTTCATATTCGCAACGATCATAGCAATATTCAATATCGCATTAACGACGTCATTATTCCTGAGGGAATTACGGGTTTTGGGCAAGTTCTCGATGCGCGCTTTATCGACTCCGCCGATTTATTGACGGGCGCGATGCCTGCGCAATATGGCTACAGAACCGCCGGCGTTGTTGAAATTAAAACCAAAGATCACGTTTCTAAAGAAAATTTGGAAAGCGGAGCTTACGCGGAAGCGATTTACGGCTCCAACCGAACTGCGGGTTTAAATCAACAATTTAGTGGTTCTAAAAAAGGGTTAAATTACTTTTTAAGTGGCTCTTATTTAGAAAATTCGCGCGGTCTCGAAAGCCCGACGGGAGCTAGAAAGTCAGTACATAATGATAGTAAGCAAGATAAATTATTCGGCTATTTTTCTTATGTTCTTGATGCCAGCAAAAGGCTTAACGTAATTGTCGCCAACGCTACAAATCGTTATCAAATTCCCAATATCGCTAATCAAGAAAAGGCGTTTGAACTTGATAATGCTCCAAACATTAATTCGTCGCAACTTGATCAAAATCAAACCGAGTCGAATCGCTTTGCAATCGTAGCTTTGCAAGGAATTACCAAAAGTGAAATTGATTACCAAATTTCTGGCTTTGTGCGTCATAGCGATTTAAAATTTCGTGGCGATAATATTGGCGATTTAATTTTTAACGGCACGTCATCAAACATTGATAAATCAAGCTTGAACACCGGAATTCAAGGTGATTTTAGCAAAAAAATGAATGACAAAAATATTTTACGTGCGGGTCTTTATTTTAGCGATAGCGCAATTCGTGATTCGCAAAAAAACTTAACTTTTTTGGCTGATGAAAGTGGGCAAACCTCAACGTCGCCAACCGCAATTAATGATAAATCGCGTAAAAATACGCAACTTTATAGTTTATATTTACAAAATGAATATAAGCCAATTGAGAAATTAACATTGAATGGCGGAGCTAGATTTGACAAGGTTAATAGCCAAATTAACGCACAACATTTAAGTCCAAGATTTAATGCAATTTATCAATTAAATGATAAAATTAAATTACATTCGGGCTATTCGCGATATTTTACAGCGCCAAAAGCTGAATTGCTCTCGAACCTTGATATTCAAAGGTTTGAAGGCACAACTAATCAATCTGAAACTTTTAAAAATGATAAAGTTAAACCGGAAAAAACTGATTATTTTGATGTTGGTTTAAAATATCAAGCTAGCAAAGAATTGCATTTCGGCGTTGATGGTTATTACAAAAATATTCGTGATATGCTTGATGAAGGACAATTCGGTCAAGCCTTGATTTACAAGCCTTTCAATTATGATCAAGCTAAAGTTTACGGTTTGGAATTTTCGAGTGATTACAAAATCAAAAACTTTACCGCCTTTGCCAATGTGGCTTATCAAAAGGCTAAAGCCAAGGGAATCAACTCTGGACAATATTTACATGAAACTGCCGAAGTTGATTATTCGAAAATAACTTATTTAAATCCTGATCACGCACAGCGCTTAACTGCTTCAGCTGGTCTCGCTTATAAATTTGTTAAAACCAAAACTAATTTAGGTTTTGATGTCCTTTATGGCGATGGGTTACGTCGCGGTGAAGCCAACACTCTCAAGATGCCGTCTTATAGTCAATTTAATATTTTTGCTACGCAAAAAATTGATAAATTCAATTTACGCTTGAGCATTAATAATATTTTGGACAAAAAATATGCGTTG
>JBIIFQ010000210.1:0-2584 GCA_044237235.1 Rickettsiales bacterium | reverse complement strand
TATTTGATGTCAACCGGTTACAATGTTTTTAACAGCGTATTTACTTTTTTTAATTCGGTGATTGTTTATAATGTTTATGAATTTTTGCGAAAATTCACCTCACGCTCAATTGAATATCGTTGCGATAAACAAGCTAGCAAAGCTTTTGGTGGCAAAAATATGGCATTAGCGCTTTCAATGTTGGGTGAAAATGGCTATTTTACAATTTTTTCAACTCATCCAAAAACCACTGCAAGAATTAAAAAAGTTGAAAATATTAAAAGCTCCGAAGGCCTTATCAAACCTGGAATAATCGATTCATTAATAAACTATTTTTCAATCCTATTTTTAATGATGCTCACCTTGATTTTTGCCAAAATGGCGAATGTCGATATTTTAGTTCGTGAAATCATCCGTAATCATGAAAATCTTCATCGCAAGCTATCTTTGCTATGGAATTTATTAATGAAAATTTACTAATTTTTAAAAATTAAATTATGAAAAATTTTAATAATTTAGGCGAATTAATTAAATTTCAACACCAAAATTTCAACAATAAAAATTTTTTAAATTTTAAAGAAAATCAAGAATGGCGAAGTTTTTCCAATCAGGATTTTTATGAAAAAATTATTGCCTTTGCCAGAGGCTTGGAAAAGTTGGGATTAAAAAGAGGGCAATCCCTTGCCAATTATTCTTATCAAAATCCAATTTGGTTGATGGTTGATTTGGGTGCTATTTTAGCGGGCGCAATTACCGTCCCAATTTTTAATAATATTTCTGAAGATAATCTTTTTTATGAATTAGTAGATTCCAATGCTAAATTTTTTTTCACTGATAATGAAAAAATTTGTGGAAAAATAAAAGAAAAATTTCCAGAAATTATAATTATTGGATATGGCTTTAAATCTACTCTATCAATCAATCTTGAAGATTTATTAATGCATGAGGAAAACGCTTTTGATAATAATTTTTATGTCGAAGATTTATTTGCAAAAATTAAAAATGATGACATTGCGACGATTGTTTATACCTCGGGAAGCACTGATCGCCCTAAGGGAGTCGAGATTTCGCATCAAGCGTTAATTTCGCAAATCAAAGATTCCGAAGCATTTTTTTATCTCAATAATTTGGAGGTGGTTTTGTCTTACTTACCTTTGGCTCATATTTTTGAGAGAATGGTGATGATGTATTATATTTCTAAGGGATTGACGATTTATTTTGTTGATGACATAAAAAATTTAGGAAGTTTTTTAAAAGAAATTAAACCGACTCTTATGACATCGGTGCCTCGAGCCCTAGAAAAAGTATTCGCAAGAATTAATAATGGCATTGAAGAAGCGAAATTTTTTAAAAAAATTATTGGTAAAAAAGCTTTAAAAAGAGCTTTACAAAAGGATCCGCTCGCATCCAAAAATTTTATTGATAAAATTTTTGACAAAATAATTTATCAAAAATTTCGTCAAGCAATGGGTGGCGAAATGCGTATGATAATTTGTGGTGGCTCGTCTTTATCTAAAGAATTAGAAAGATTTTATTGGAATATTGGAGTAAAAATTTATTGCGGATATGGCTTAACCGAATGCTCGCCAGTTTTGGCTACCAACGCTCCGCATCAACATAAATTTACCTCAGTTGGCAAAGCTTTTCCATCGGTTAAGCTTAAAATTGCTAAAGATGGCGAGCTGTTGGCAAGTGGTATAAATGTGATGAAAAAATATCGCAATAATCCACAAAAAACCGCAGAAACTTTTGATGGCGAATGGTTTAAAACTGGAGATTTAGCGCAAATTGACGAAGAAGGTTTTGTTAAAATTATTGGACGTAAAAAAGAAGTCTTTAAAACTAGTAATGGCAAATTTGTTCATCCAGTTTTGCTTGAACAAAAATTGGTTCAAGAGTTGAATTTTCTAATCGGCGCCTTGGTTATTGCCGAAGGTAAAAATTTTGTAAGCGCTTTGCTTTTTATTGATTTTGATTTGCTCAAAAATATTAAAAATAAATTAAAATTTGATGGTGAAAATAATCAATTTTTTAATTCAATAATTTTGCAAAATTTTATAGCGCAAAAAATTGCAATTATTAACAAAAAACTTGATAGTTGGGAGCAAATTAAAAAGTTTAAAATTATTATTGAGCCAATCAGCGTTGAAAGCGGTGAAATCACGCCTTCATTGAAGTTAAAAAGAAATGTTTTAGAGCGAAAATTTGCTTTAGAAATCGAAGAATTTTACAAAGAATAATTTTCTTAAATTATTTCTTTTTGCTTAATTCGCGAAGCGATTGAGTAATCAAATTTTCAAGTGTAATTTTTTCATCTTGAGAAAAAACATAATTAATAATTTTCAAGCAATCATGTTTTTTGTAACCAAGATTTTCTAGAGCAGAAACCGCATCGCTAATAATTTGATTAGAAGAAAAACTTTGATTATTTAGATTTTCATTAAAATCTAAAGAAATATTTATTCCGAGTTTTTTTGCCGATTCTTTAAGTTCCGTAGTCAAGCGTGAAGCCATTTTTGGACCAATTCCAGAAATATTATTGAAGCTTTTAATGTCGCCGACGGTCAAGGCTTTTGCAAGCTCTTCAATCGTTAAAGCGCTTAAA
>JBIIFQ010000209.1:0-2597 GCA_044237235.1 Rickettsiales bacterium | reverse complement strand
AATTAATTTTGATTCACAAATTACGCGCCTTGATTTAGTTGGAAAAGATACGATAAAGTTAAAAAATGATAAACAAATTACCGAATTTAAAGAAGGAATAATTCCTTTTGCACTTCGCAACGGAGTTGCTCTGGTGCTTGATGAATATGATGCCATTAAAACTGATGTTTCATTTGTTATTCAGCGCTTACTCGAGGAAGATGGGAAGTTTGCACTTCTCGAAGAGAATGAAATTATTACCCCTCATCCAAATTTTCGTCTCTTCGCAACTTCTAACACTCTAGGTGCCGGCGATGATTTGGGAATTTATCATGGCACTAATTTAATCAATCAAGCTCAAATGGATCGCTGGAATATTGTGGCATCTTTAAATTATTTATCGGAAGAATATGAAATTACTATTTTGCAAAAAAAATTAGCTTTTTTGTCATCAAAAGACCATCAACAAACCGCGAAACTAATGGTTAAAATCGCCAATTTAAGTCGTGAAGCTTTTAAAAATGGTGATATTTCTAATTTAATTTCCTTAAGAACTTTAATTTCATGGGGACGTAATATTGAAATTTTTAACTCGGTCAAAGAAGCCTTTATTCTTAGTTTCTACAATAAAATTATCGATGATGAAAAATCAGTAATTCGTGAGTTTTATCAACGTGTTTTTGGTGAAGAAATATAATTTAAAATTTTATTTTTTACGAATCATGTCGCTATTTTCGACTCCAACTTCTAGAGATTTTTGTTTTTCTTGAGAAGTCACCAAACCTGTCCATTCACCTTTAACTGCATAATCAGATGTTTTTGTAGAATTTGATTGAACGACTGGCGGAGTAGCCTTTGGAGGTTTTTTCAAGATTGATGAATTATTGTTTGTATTGCTAGCTGGTGGAGGGGGAGAATTATTAGCGTTGTTTTCGGTGGAAATATTGTTTTCAGGATTTAATTCGACATTACCTTGTCTGATATTTTTTATTTCGGCAATTATATTTTGCGATAATTGTTCTGGCTTTGAATTCACAATATCGCTACCAACTAAATTTTTAATATCAGCATCTAAAGTTTGAATAAATTCTCCGCCCATAGTTTTTTCCAAATGAAAACCCTCATATTGAGTCATGGGTTTATAAGATTCCGCCGGCTTAGAAATAAATACAGGTTTTGGAGAGGGTTCTCTTTCCATAAATTTAATCTGATTTTGCTGAATTTGTAATGCAATTTCTGATAATTTATTAATTTTTTCTTGGGCTTTTTCTTTTAATTTATTAAGCATTAAAATCGCTTCCAAATCACCAGCCTCAAGGAGTTCAATTTCTTTTAACAAGATCATTTCAATCAAGTTATAGGAACCTTCTCGCATCACATTATTTATGTCATTTTTATAAATATTTAACAATTTTTGATCTGCTTTTATTTGCTTTATAATCAACAATTTTTCAATTTCATTTTCCAATCTTTCTATGATCGCAAGCTTTTCCTTGTCATGATCTTCAAGCGCTTTTTTCTTGTGCTCAGAAAGATTAAATTGTGGATTATTTTGTGATTTTTTTTTGTTATATTCGCCCATTTTTAAAAATTATTTTTAGAAAGCGGATGGTGATTTAACACCGCATCGCGCAATTTGTTTTCAGAAATATGAGTGTAAATTTCAGTTGTTGAAATATCACTATGCCCTAACAATTCTTGTAACACCCGCAAGTCCG
This sequence comes from Rickettsiales bacterium, assembly GCA_044237235.1. Taxonomy (GTDB): domain Bacteria; phylum Pseudomonadota; class Alphaproteobacteria; order Rickettsiales; family UBA1997; genus CAILUF01. The sequence continues at coordinate 900 of JBIIFQ010000209.1, read as the reverse complement.
CCCCATTATTCAAAAGATGAGTCGCAAAAGAGTGACGAAAAACGTGAGGATGAACTCTTGAAGGTTCAATTTTTGCCTTTATCGCTAATTCTTTAAGCATTTTATTAAATCTTTGACGCGACAAAGGTTTATCAATAAAATCTTTAGAATTAACCGTATGAATTTTGATTTGATTAGGTTTTTTACTCGAACGAAAATTGCCAACAAAAAGCCATTTAGAATTTTCAAGTCCAACTTTTTTTCTTAAAATCAAATATTTCGCCAAAATAATTTTAGAAGTTTCGTTTAAAGTCGCGATTCTTTCTTTATTGCCCTTGCCTTTTACGATTAAAAAATCATCAATTTGTGAATCTTTAAATTGCACGGCGTTTATTGGCAAATTAACTAATTCTGAAACTCTCAAGCCTGCGGAATATAGAATTTCAAGCATGCAAGACAGTTTTATTCCAAACTCCGATTCATCTTGCAACAATATATCGAGCATTTTTGTAACTTCATTTTCCGATAAAAATTTTGGTAAAATTTTATGGCGTTTTGGACCGTGAATCTCTAAAACTGGATTTTTTTCTATGATATTTTCTTGTTCTAAAAAATTAAAAAAATGTTTAAAACATGAAATTTTTCGAGAAATCGAAGAGTTTTTTAAATTTTGCTGTGCATCTTCGTTAAAATATTTTTTTAAAATTTCTTTTGAACAATTTTCAAATGAAATTTTAGAATTTTTAAGAAATATTTCTAGCATTTCAAGGTCTTTGCCGTAAGACAAAATGGTGTTTTTTGACAAACCATCTTCTGCGCGAATTTTTTGTAAAAAATTATTTATATATTTTGAATTAAGTTCTTTTTTCACAAAAATTAATCGAATAAAATTGACAATTCATCATTTGATGTTTTTTTACA
>JBIIFQ010000208.1:0-2603 GCA_044237235.1 Rickettsiales bacterium | reverse complement strand
CCTTAGAAGATCAAATAAACTTATTAAAAAGTAGAGGTCTAATTATAAATGATCCTATTTTTGCAAAGCATATTTTGTCGAATATTAGTTATTACAGATTATCGAGTTATTTTTATAATTTTTGGAAAGATAAATCGGGACACAAATTCTTCGAATCAAGCAAATTTGAAAGCATAGTCAATATTTACAATTTTGACAGCGAATTTCGCACAATATGCTTTAAAGCTATCGAAGCAATAGAGGCCTCAGTAAGAGCAAAACTTTCTGTTTTTCTATCACACAATTATGGACCATATTGGTTTGATAATGAAAATATAATAATCAATAAAATCAACCATGCTGATAATATAAAATCAATTCAAGATTTATTAAATCAAAAAAATAAAAGAGCAATTTATTAAAGAGCATTTCAAGAAATATAGCGACGATTCTTATCCGCCATCTTGGAAATTATTAGAGATCACAAGTTTTGGTTTGTTATCAAGATTATATGGTAATATCAGCCCTTCAATCAAAGAAAAGAAAGCAATAGCCAGAAGCGTCGGATTGCCAAATCACGAATTTTTAGAAAGCTGGTTAAAATCAATTTCTTTCATAAGAAACATTTGTGCTCATCACTCAAGATTATGGGATAAAAAATTATCAACTCCACTAATTCCAAATAACTTAAAAGGAAAATGGTTGTCGAAAATTAACCTCACAAATTTGAAAAGGGATGGTCTTTACATCAACTTATGTTGCATCAAATATTTAGTTGATAACATTAATCCTAACAATAATTTTGGCTTGGAAATATTGGGCTTGCTAGAAAATTACAAATATGATATTGATTTAGATAAAATGTTCTTTCCAAGAAACTGGGATAAGGATGAGCTTTGGGTAGGAATTAAAAAGAAATTTGAAATATAAAAAATAATCTTTTGAAGCAAGGTTTTTAAAACTTATAATCTTTTAAATACGCAAATTTAGAAAGAAGTTGAGTTAGGTTATTTTTTTAACGCAAAATAATTAAAAGTAACCTGATACCTTTTTTAAGAAATGGAGCTTAATTTCAAATTAATTAATCTTGGCGGTTTATGAAATTATTTTTAGAAATTTCATTATTAATAAAGTCCATCATTCAGATCTTGAGCGATTTTCAATAAATTACCTAAAGGCTTAACTTCTTCGCCTTTTGTCATATCAACACAAAGAACTTTCCAAGAATTTTTAAAAGAATAATCTGCCAGACTTGCCTTAGAAATTGCACATTGTATTTGAGATAGCTCACTATCAGGCAAGTTAAGAAAAGTCATTTTTGGCTCTATAATACAATCAATACCCACCTCTCCCACTATTTTTACTTTGCAAAAAAGATTAACACTTCTACGCCCCAATTCTAAAACTACTTGCTCCAACTTTTCGTTGGTTCGCTTTTCTGATGGGGTTGGTTCTCGAGACTTAACAAATTCTGCATTTGCATTTCTCACTGCCAAATTACTAATTGTTGCTATTATTATTAAAGTTTTCCTAATCATATATTGATATCTATTTTCTTGTTGTTTATTAGGATAAAATTACCATCAATTATAATAACATAGGTGACTGTGAGACCCTAGACAATAGGTCATAACTTTCTTAAAGTCAATCTCACGATTGACAAAGAAAAGGCACTAATACAGTTCGGTAAAAACTAAAAAAATCTAGAAATAAAAGTAAACTGATACCTTTTCTCTCGTAAAACTTACGGGCTTTAGCTCCCCCCCTGAGCTTACACCCCTTCAATTTATAAAAGAACTCATCAAACTTTCGGTGCCATAGCTCTCCCCTTGGGGGAGAGCGGATTCTAGAAACTTAACGGTAGTTAAGTTCCTAGAATCGTGATGGGTCAGAAACCTACAACATCAAAGGTTTTAAGATTATGTAAAGAGTTGAAATGAAAAAATTCTAAAAAAACGATTTCTTAATTTTGTTTTTAAATTTTGCTCTCATAAAATATTTAACCCCTAACCCTCTCCCCGCAGGCTGGGAGAGGGTTAGGGTGAGGGGTTATTTTCTTTAAAAAATTTATAAATTTGTGGATTAAATTTAAAATCAACAATTTTTTCAATTTTTCAATTAAAAATCCGTGATTTTTTAAGAAAAAATATGAGTTTTTTTTAGGTTAAAAGTTAAATCAAGAAATTGTCTTTTGTTAAAAATATTTTTTCTGGAAATTTCTACTTCGGCTCGAAACCGCTGATTATCTAAGCTTTTTTAACCCCTCACGGCTCCCAAATCGCAACTACCGTTGCGATTTTATAGCCCGCTCTCCCTCAAGGGGAGAGCTATAGATCGTTAGCGTTGCGAGTGTTTCATAAAATATAGTTATGCAAGACCTCAAGGGGGGTAAAGAATTAAAAGTAACCTGGTACCTTTTTTCTGCGGTCAAAATTTCAAAATCTTTATTTTCATTGGCTCCACGATTTTTCCACTCATCGGTAAGTTCTTCGCGAATGGCGATGCCTCGCATTCTTTTTTCAATCCAATCATCGGAATATCCCTTGAGTTTGTATAGGGCGCGCGTTCTTTTGGTGGCGAGTTCAGGATCTTCAATTTCTTGAACTCTTTAATAACCAACTTTT
>JBIIFQ010000207.1:0-2609 GCA_044237235.1 Rickettsiales bacterium | reverse complement strand
TTTTCATCACTATTTACCCTTGATAATTATGGCTTCATTGCCAGATTCAAGCACTTTATCTCTAAAATTAATTGCGGAATTTTTAGATTTAAATGGGCCATAAACTGAGCGATAAATTCTTTTGTTGTTATTGTTGTAAGCAATTTGAACCTTACCTTTACCAAATTCTTTGGTAAGATTTAACCTTTCTTTTGCGCCTTTTGAAGTGAAGAATGATCCAACTTGAACATAAATTCGGCCTGTACTTCCGCGATAAACTTTTTGAGAGGATTCATCTTCAGATTGTTCCTCCGCAGAAGCTTCTTCGGTTTCATTAATCGCAACTGGTTGTTTATTTTTTTTAATTTTTTTAGCCGAATATGTTATTATTTTAGCATTTTTTTTCAGAGATTTTTTGTTTTTAGAATTAAGATTTTTTGCAGAAGAATCGGCAAATTGATCTTCCTCGGTCGAATATTCTTCTTCGGAATTATTAGAGCGAGATTTTTTAGATAAATTTGAGTTTAATTCATCAGATTCGGAATCTAAATTTTTATTAGATTCTTTTTGTGAAAAATTATTTTTGCCAATATTTTTATTATTTTTTTCATCATCTTTTGATAAATCATATTCAATAACCGGATTATTATTTACCGCTTCCGAATCTTGATTTGCTTGATCGCTTGTTGAAGCGGAATTGTCTTTTAAATTAATCTCGGGAGAAGTTTTGTTCAAGCTATCGGCATCGGTGAATTTTGGTCCAGAGGTGTTTTTTTGATTAATCGAATTTTTGTTATAATAATTTGGCGCTTCAACAAAACTTTTTTTATTTACCATGCGTTCATTATTAATTTCAGACGAATTGCTTGATTGTCCTGACATTATTCTGGCATTGGCTTCAGGAACTCTGGTTTTAATGGCGCGAGCATTTCCTTGTAAATCCACAAATCTAATTTCTTGAGGTTTTTCTTCCTGTTTTGATGAGCAATTAGAAGCAAATGCTAAGCAGGTGATAACAAAAATTTTTAGATAACCTATTTTCATTTTCATTTTTTTTAAGTTAAAGACTCTATAAAACTAAATGCAAAAACTTCAAAAACAATTAAAATTTTATAAAAATTTATTTTTCTAATTTATCTTCGAATAAAATTCTATTTGCCGATCCTTCTAAATCATCATATTGCTTATTTTTAACTGTCCACAAAAATGCTGCGAGGCCACAAGCCCCTAATATTAAAGTGATTGGTATTAAAAAAAGTAATATATTCATGAATTTATATTTTTTTAGAATTTAAGCGAAGTGAATTTATAACGACAATTAAAGATGATGACGACATTGCAATCGCCGCGATTAATGGCACCACATAGCCAGCCATGGCAAACGGTAAGGCAAATATGTTATAAATCAATGCTAAAAATAAATTTTGTTTCATGATTTTTAAAGTATTTTTTGAATATAAAAAAATTGAAATAATGGGACTAAGTTTTGAAGAATTTATAATTACATCGGCAATATTTTGTGAAATGTCAACGGCTTTAGAAAATGATACCGAAATCGTTGATAGAGCTAGTGAAGGAGCATCATTTAAGCCATCACCAATCATCATAAAATTAATATTTTTAGCATTTAATTCTTCCAATAATTGAGCTTTTTCAAGGGGATTTTTTTGCCAATAAAATTCTTTAATTCCAGTTATTTCAGCAATTCTTCGGACTTCACTTTCAGAATCGCCCGAAAGTAAAATAATTTTTTTGTTAATTTTTTTTAAAAAATCGATTACAATTTTAGCATCGGTTTTTAATTCATCATGAAAAGTAAAAATAATATTTTTGCCATCATAATTCATAAAACATTTAAGATTGGCGATGGAATTTGATGATGAATTTTCCATAGTAAATTGTGAATTTTCCATGTTTATTTTACAAAAATCAGCATTTCCCAAGCGAGTTTTTTTATCACCAAAATTTGCCTCTAAGCCTTTGCCATTATATTCTTGAACCTGAATATTATCAAGCTCTCCATCGAAAGAATTACATAAGGATTGAGATATTGGATGCTTGCTAAATTTTGCCATTGAAGCCGAAATTTTTAAATAAAATTGCTTATCTTCGGCACTTAATTCTTTAAGATTTTCATCTTTAATTTCATAAATATTTTTAAGAATCGGTTTGCCAATTGTAATGCTTCCAGTTTTGTCAAAAATAACATATTCAATGTTATTAATTTTTTCCAAAGTTTCACCATTTTTCATAATAATTCCGCGTTTTAAGAAATTGCTAATAGCAATGGTTTGAGCGATTGGAATGGCTAATGCCAAAGCGCAAGGGCAGGTTATAATTAAAACCGCCGTGGCATTCATTAAAGCAATTTCCCAATTGGATTTAAAATAAAAATACCAAAGAGCAAAAGTTATTAATGCTAGAATATGAATAATCGGAGTATAATATTTAGAAAATTTATCGGCAATTCTTACATAAATATTTTTCTTATTTTCAATATTGCCAATTAGATTAATTATTTGCGACAAAACGCCATTTCGAATATTTTTGGTAATTTTTATTTTAAGTGGAGAGCTTAGATTAATGGATCCGCCGAAAATTAGCGAATCCTTTTGAACTTTTTGAGGAAT
>JBIIFQ010000206.1:0-2614 GCA_044237235.1 Rickettsiales bacterium | reverse complement strand
GATTTGACTTAAATCATGATAATAATCTAAACCAGTTTCGCCAATCCCAATAATTTTAGAATTTTTTTCACAAATTGCTAAAATTTGTGAAGCGGTTCTAAATTCTTCAACACTAACATTGCAAGGGTGTAAACCGACTGAACTATAAATATTTTGATTATTTTCAGTGTATTTTAAAATTTTTTCAACGGCACTAATTCTGGTGCAAATTGTATGTAAAATTTTAACATTTTTTTCTTGGCAATTTTTTAAAATCTCTTCAATCATAATGCCCTTTTCTTCAATTAGGTCTAGGTGGCAATGAGTATCAACAATATAATTATACATTTTTTTCGTTGCGAATTTGAGTTGAAGAAATATTTAATTTTGGAGTATTAAAAATTGAAAATTTTGGCAATTTTTTAGAATTTTTTTTATATTTTTTGTAGAGTTTTAAAGCTTTAAAATTGCTAGTTTTTTTTAAATAATTATCACGCGAAAAAATAGCAAATTCAATTTTTTGAATAAGATTTTTAAAATCGTGCCAGCGGTGAAAATCTTCAAGATTATCAGCTCCCATCACCCAAATAAATTCGTAATTTTTATATTTTTTTTGCAAAGAATTTATTAAATTAATGCTATAAAAATTATCGATTTTTTTAATATAAATTTTTGGATTTTTTTGCGTAATTATTTTACAATTTTTAACACGCTCTGCGAAAGTTAAAAAATTATTTTTTATCTTCAAAGGATTTTGCGAAGTTGGAATCCACCATATTTGATTTAATGCTAATTTTTTAATAGCAATTTTACTTAAATGAATATGCCCTAAATGTGCGGGATTAAAGCTTCCACCAAGGATTCCGACTTTCATTAGCTACATAAAATTGCGGTTAAAAATAAAATGCCAAACCACAAATTTTCTTTGAAAAATTTTAAACATTCGACGGGTTTTTTTAAATTACATTTTAAAATTTTAAATAAAATTAAAATGCCACTAAAAATTATAATTAGAAAATAAGATAAACTCAACTCTTCAAAGACTCCAAGCATTATAAAAAATAAAGTGGTGATGATTGAAATTTTGTATAAGGATTTTTTAGGATTATCAAAATTATTTTTGGAAAAAATTATGGCACTGGATTTTATGCCGATGCGTAAATCATCTTCGATGTCTTGAAAACCGTAGATCGTGTCGTAAAGAAAAGTCCAAGAAATGCAGGCTAAATATAAAATTATTAAGCCAAAATCGATTGAAGAATTTAGCGCCAAGCCCACCATAATTATGCCAAAATTAAAAGTAATTCCTAAAAAAATTTGTGGAAAATATGTGATTCTTTTCATTAAAGGATAAGTAATTATCAATCCTAGAGCTACAAAGCCTCCGATTATAGTTTGATAATTGAATTGTAGTAAAATTATCAATCCCAAAAATAACAAAATTACTAAAAAAAATAATGCATTTTTAGTGGAAATTTTTTGCGAAGCGAGTGGACGATTTTTGGTTCTCTCGACTTTTTTATCAAAATTTTTGTCGAGTAAATCGTTGATTATACAGCCTGCGCTGCGCATTAAAAAAGCCCCAATCGTAAATAAAATTGTAGTGAAAATTAATTTGTTGAAAGCGACGTCTGGATTGGTTTTGTAAATTAAGGCGATCGCCAAAAAACAAGGTAAAATTAATAACAGCGAACCAATTGATTGCTTGATTCTGATCAATTCTAAGAAGGTTTTTAAAGTAGTTTTCATTTATTTTCTTGTTTTTTTATGAAGTTTGGATTATTTTTTATTAATGAAATTTTAAACTATTAAATAATTTTTTCAAATGCATAAATTACTCATAGCAAATCGCGGTGAAATCGCTTGTCGTATTATTAAAACTTGTCGTAAAATGGGCATCAAAACTGTTGCCGTTTATTCCGACGCCGATGCCAATTCTCTTTTTGTTCAAATGGCGGATGAAGCCGTTAACATTGGTGCCTCGCCCTCTTCACAAAGTTACCTCAATATTGAAAAAATTCTTGGGGCGGTTAAAAAAACTGGCGCCACCATGGTTCATCCCGGATATGGTTTTTTATCGGAAAATCGTAATTTTGCTAACGCTTTGGAAAAGGCGGGAGTAATTTTTGTCGGGCCATCGACTTATTCAATTGAAATGATGGGTGATAAAATTGAATCGAAAAAAATTGCGATTGAAGCCAATGTCAGCACAGTTCCCGGTCATATGGGCGTAGTTAAAGATGATGTTGAAGCCACTCACATTGCTGAAAAAATTGGTTTTCCCGTTATGGTTAAAGCCTCTGCTGGCGGTGGTGGCAAGGGTATGAGAATCGTGTGGAAAAAAGAAGAAATGTCCGAAGCTTTTCTTTCGGCTTCAAACGAGGCGCGCAATAGTTTTTCCGATGATCGCGTTTTCATTGAAAAATTTATTGAAAATCCCCGTCATATTGAAATTCAAGTTTTGGCGGATAAACATGGAAATATAGTTTGCCTTGGCGAACGTGAATGCTCGATCCAGCGCAATAATCAAAAAGTTATTGAAGAAGCTCCAAGTCCATTTTTAGATGATAAAACTCGTCAAAAAATGTATGAGCAATCAAAAGCTTTAGCACAAAAAGTTAAATATTTTTCGGCG
>JBIIFQ010000205.1:0-2628 GCA_044237235.1 Rickettsiales bacterium | reverse complement strand
GGCTTGGGCAAGAAGTTGCGCCGAGCTTTTAATATCAATAGTCGGAGGCATTCTCGCCGAAATTCCGCCATAAATTTCATTTTCAGCTTGATAAATTGCCTTATGCAATTCGGGCAAATTTTCATCGCCGTAAAAACTGGCGATAAAAAGCCCGTCTGGCTTGAGTGCCGATTTAATTTTTGCTAAAAATTGCGGAACATTATTGATAAAATGCAAATCGGAATTACTAATTATTAAATCATATTTTTGGTGGGGAAAATTGATTTTTTCTTCATCACAAATTTCGTCAAAATTACCAGATTCAAACAATTTATATCGCAAATTTTCTTGAAAAAAATTACTTATTTTATTGATTTCAAAAATAGCGTCGAAAGCACGATTTTGTAACTCAATATTTTCTAAAATAATATTTGCAATTTCTGTATATAAAAAATTATAATCGCCGTCAACCCGTTGATAACGTTTGTGATTTTTTTGCAAAAGTTGTCGATCAAATAAATTTTGAGAATTCGCCATGAAATTAATTAATAAAATTTTGGAAATTTTTTTTCCAACTAAATGCTTATCGTGCAACGCCACCATTAGTGCTGACGCTAATTTTTGTAAAAATTGTTGGCAAAAATTACAATTTATTCAAGCACCGAATTGTAAAATTTGCTCTTATCCTTTCGAAATTAATCTTCAAGAATATGGCGATCATATTTGCGGAAATTGTTTAAAAAAACCACCTTTTTTTGATAAAACTATTGCGATTTATCGTTATAATCCAACGATTGGCGGTGCCATTAGTCGCTTTAAATATGGCGATCAAACTTTTTTAGCCAAAAAATTTGCCACTATTTTATTATCAAAAGCCCGCGATGAAATTAATGATTGCGACATAATTTGTGCAGTGGCTTTGCATAAAAACAAACTTAGAAAGCGTAAGTTTAATCAGGCTTTGTTAATCGCAAAAAACTTGTCGTCGGATAAATTAATTTTCGATTTATTGATCCGCACTAAAAATCAAAAATCACAAGTGAATCTTACGCAAAAACAACGGATGAAAAATATTAGAAAAGCTTTTTCTTTAAATCCAAAATATCAAAATTTGGTTAGAAATAAACATATTATTTTAGTTGATGATGTTATCACCACCTCAGCAACCGCCAACTCCTGCGCCAAGGAATTAAAAAAATTCGGTGCCAAAAAAATTACGATTTTAACTATCGCAAAAACGATTTTTTAATTATTTTTTGATTAAAAATTTTACTATAATTTTATCCGCCATTTTTCTGATAAATAATTTTCAATCAACAGGGTTTCTTGATCATTTAAGCTTCGACCAAAAAGTATTATCTCCGAAAGATAACCTTTGAAGTGCCTATTATAACCCGGTTTTTGATTGCCTATTCTAAAATCTAAATATGAATTTGGGTCATTGAGAAAGGGAAGGCTTGCTGAAGTGACTCTATAAGAAGGCGAAACTTCGACTACAACATCACTTGAACCATGATTAACTGTGGCAATTAATCCGTTGTTATCATTAACAAAAGAAGCTGTGCCATAACCTGCACCAGTGAAGTTAGTTGTGTATGTAATCATGCTATATTTAAATTGAATTGAATTTTTATCACTTACACTCGGAGAATAAAAATAAATCCAACCCGCTGGATTAGAAGTATTGGTAGCGGTATAGCTGCTAGAATTACTAGTTCTTACGCATGTGCTTACACTTCCTGAACAAGCAATATTGATAACATTGCTGTATGTTCCACCGCTTGGAGCCCCTGCTTCTTGCTTATGCTGAGGTTTGGCAACTATAAAAATAGTAAATTCATTAAAATTAGTTTTTCCATTTGTAGCATTAAACCAATCATCAACCCCATCAAACAACAAAGCGGGCAAACCATTAATTCCATCTTGAATATAAAGCGGTTGATAATCTAAAGTGCCTTGAACAGCATGATTTTTATAATTGGGGTCGATCAATGTTGGATTTATATCATTCCATTTGCCGATTCTGTCATTATTTAGAGGGTTTTTAACATTCGTAAAACTTGTCGTTCCCGTCGCCAAAGAATTTTCTGAAGTAGTTTCGAGCCACATTTCTAAATTTTCCATCCCAAACATTGGTGCCTTGTCGGTAAGCGCCCTTGCGGTTGCAAGCCTCATATCGTAAACTAGATCGACGCCCTTAGAAATTCCGGCGATCAATATCACAACCACCAAAATTACGATTGAAATTTCAATCAAAGAAAAAGCTTTTTTAAAATTATTTTTCATGATTTTTATGTTTTAAAACGAATAATAAATTTGAAGATTTTTTTAATAAATTCAAGAAAATAACTTTTTTGAAATTTTTTCATTTCAACTTTTTATTTTAATTTGAAAACTTTATTGCTGTTGGTTTTCTGACCCCTCGCGATTACCCCTTGCAAACCTACATTTAGTAAAAATACTCATAAAATTAACGGGCTCTAGCTCCCCCCTTGAGGGGGAGCGGATTCTAGAAACTTAACGGTAGTTAAGTTTCTAGAATCGTGGGGGGTCAAAAAGCCAGAACATCAAAGGTTTCAAGATTATCTCAAAAGCTAAAACAAAAAGATTCTAAAGATGGCGATTTTTTGATTTTGTTTTTAAACTAAA
>JBIIFQ010000204.1:0-2641 GCA_044237235.1 Rickettsiales bacterium | reverse complement strand
TGCCGATGGAATTTTTGCCAATCGCATTGAAGAAAAAAGGGATTTTAAAAATATTCTCGACCGCTATATTTTAGCAAAATTAAAATCCTCCGTAACCGCGATTGACAAGGCTATGCAACAATATGATACGGTGCAAGCTTGCGACGAATTTAACAAATTTTTTGAAGTTTTAAATAATTGGTATATTCGCAGAAATCGTCAAAGATTTTGGAAAAGTGAAATTGATGAGGACAAACAAAATGCTTATGATGTGCTTTACACGATTTTATTAACCATGTGCGAAGCCTCTGCTCCATTGCTTCCATTCACAAGTGAATTTGTTTTTCGTGGATTAAAATTAGCTAAAAAATAATTATAATGATATTTGATTATTATTTGGACCCACTTGCTGAGCTTGAGTAGGATGAGGCTCTCTACCTAAGGGCACTACCTTTTCTGATGATATGGCTTCAATATTTTTCTGAGGAGTTTTTGCGTTTTCTTGAAATGTAATTGCTTCATGTAACCCATTTTGAAAATTATATAATGCCGATTGATGAAAGGACTGTGATAGATTTGGATTTTCGCTCATGGGTTGTTAAATTTATGTTTTTTAATATTAATTATTTTATAATAATTTTTAATTAAAATAAACTATAATTTTATATTTATCAATAAGTAATTATAAGTCGCGATTAAATATAAAAAAGATAATTTTTTATACAATATCAATATATATAAAACAACCTGTTATTTATTTAATATTTTAGAGCTTTAAAATTTTATTAATAATATTCAGTGCAAAAAATCATTATTTTTATTTATCCATAAATTTTACCTATCGCACTTAATAAAAATCAAAAATATATTTAAAAATTTTAATAAAAATATCAATTAATTATGTATTTCTCCAAGCAAAAAAATGAAATTCTATAAAATCACTAAGATTAAATTGCAAAAAAAAATAATTAAAAATAAGCTTCGATAAAAAACTATCCAAACAATGCGAAACCTTGCAATTCTTATCTTAGCGATATGCACTATTTTTACAACCTCATGCCATGACTTAACCAAAAAACTCTGGAATTGGCATAATTACGAAGAAGAATTTAAACATTTTTTGATTAATTCACAAAATGGTTATGTAGTTTTTTTGGGTCAAAAATTTCATTATGTTTTTATCGATAATTCTAATTTAATGAAAAATATTTTATTATGGAAAGATCGCCGAACTCTTTATATTGAAACCTCGGCGACCGAAATTCATATCGACAAAAATAATCAAGCCCGTGGTGAAGTTTTGATTCGCAGTTTTTCTGAAAATTTAATGCCCCATCGCGAAGCTTTTTTGATCAATCACGGCTTCAAAAAAGATGACAAGGGTTGGTATTTGAGGCTTAAAATTTTCGGCACGCGATATCTCGCTAATCCGAATATTCATGGCAATTTTCCGCAATTAGATTTGAATTATAAAATTAAAATTTTTGAAGATTTAAAAAAAGGAGAAATTTTAACAGCGACCGCCCTCACCCCAATAGCCATAACCGCCGACGGCATTATCACCATTGGCAAAATTTTACTTTCGCCTTTTGGAAATTAGGTTTTTCTCGATCTTTAAATGCCAAATTAACTTTAAAATTTATCAATTATTAACTTGAAAATATTGTTCGATATTTTTTTCAATTGAAAATTTCATTGCGAATGTTACGCATTACATTTGCTAACGCAAATTTAGCTTTTTAAATTTTTTCAATTTTTTTAACAAAAATCGGTGATTTTTTAGATTAATTTTTTTCAAAAAATCGGAATATTTTTTAGTTTAAAAGTAAAATTAAGAAATCGTCTTTTTTAAAAAAATATTTTTTGGAAGTTTTTATTTTGGTTCTAGATCGTTGATTATCAAAGTTTTTTTGACCCCCCACGGCTCCGCGGATTTAACTACCGTTAAATCCTCGGAGCCTGCTCCCCCTCAAGGGGGGAGCTAGAGCCCGTAAGCTTTGTGAGTATTTCTGTAAATTGTAGGTTTGTAAGCCCTCAAAGGGGGAGCTATGGCCTGAAGGCTAGACAAGTGTTGTAATAAAATTTAGGGTTGCAATTCCTTAATGGGAAACTTAGAGAATGAAAGCTTTTCGTGAAATAAAAATTAAGATTGATCAAATAATTTTTTTGATTGCGATATTTTTTTGCCAACATTTTTAATTGGTGAAATCGTGGTTTTATTAAAGCCACCTAAATCTAATTCAGACTCATGCGCAATTCCAATTTTAACGCCAAAATTGTCTTCATAAATTTTTATATTTTGATTTACCTCTTCGCGAGTATTAGAGAACAAAAAAAGCAAATAAGAAACCAGCCTAACCGTGGTGGATAAATCAATTTTTTTACTCTTTGTAAAATCTAAAAAATCAATATATTTAAATTGATCATTCAAAATTTTTTTAGCGATTTCTGAATCATATAAATCAATGGCGATATAGACAATTGAAGCAATTTGATAACCAAAAGTTATTGAAGATTTATTTTCACTTGTTAGTAATGACAAAAAAACTCGAAAAAATTGATTTATTTGCCTCGGACTTAGTCTGAGTTTAGTAAAAAACTCATCCATATAAGCTCTTAAGGTGTGATTATTCTTAAGAGAATTTTTTTCAATCTCAATTTT
>JBIIFQ010000203.1:0-2644 GCA_044237235.1 Rickettsiales bacterium | reverse complement strand
TGATATTAATAAAAAATTATCGCAAATTTTTGATGAAAATATTGTTTTTGATAAGAGAAATTCAACTATAAATTTTAATAATTTTTCGCCAGAATTTTGTCAAAATGTTGGGCAATTTTTTAAAGATGAAGGCTTGGAAAAATTTGTTTCAAATAATAGTATTAGTGGCTTAACTTTAAAAAAATTAAATGAATTACCCGCGGAAAAAGGCAAAGAAGTTTTTGATAAATTTTTACAAAAATTTAGAGATAATTTAATTGAAGAGAAGCAAAAAATATTTCAACAAAAACTTAAGGATGAAGAGTTTGCAAAGCAACAAGAATCAATAAAGGGACTTTTGGAATCAATTGAAAGTGTTAATAAAAAAATTCAAGAGATCGTTGACAAAGAGAATATAAGGATAGAAAAAATCAATTCCGCTTCTAAAGATATAAAAGGAAAAAAACCTAATTCGCAAAATGAAATCGAAGAAAAAAAGAGATATTTAGAAGCTCTTAAGAAGCAATTGGAAGCAATGAATAAATTTAAAAAAGAAAAAGATGAAATCGGTAACATAAGTGATGATCAGGAATCTTTTTTTAAGAAAAAATTTCAAAAATTTGATAGTTTAATTACAAATTTGCAATCGAAGGAAGCGCTTACTTTTCAAGCTGTTCGAGTTGTTGCAAGGGTAGAGAATAAAATTGTTGAAGGTGATCAAAAAAATTTTGATCCTCAACCTTTTGCCAAAGATGATGGAGATTTTGCTCCCGCACCCAATCCTCTTCAAGCTAAAGTCGAGAATGGAGATTTAACAATGGCTGATTTGATTAAATTGAAGGCTATATTTTTAGAGGAGGGATTTACTAAAATTTATTGTAAAAAAGAAAAAAAAGAGGCTATTCAAGCCATAAAAATTCAAAATTTAAGACTTGGTTTTTTAAATCAAGAAACTTTGGAAAGTGAAAGTTTTGAACAAGAATATCAATCGCGTGATAATAGGGAAAGTTTATTAAAATTTGGTAAAAATCAAACGGATGAAAATCTTGCTAAACATTATTTTCATAATCTTTTAGAGGAGACGGTTAATGATATTTATGAAAGAAAGGCGCAAAAAACTGAATCAGAAATTGATGAAAAAAAATCAATCAAAGATAATCTTTACAGTTTTTTGAACTATGCCATGGGCGACATGGGTGCGGTGCTAGAAGATTATAAAAAACGTGAAATTGATGGGGAGGGTCGAGGTGGTTTAACTGGCTCGGGTCATGCTTCAAGAGCTAATTTGAAAGATGCGGAAAAATTATGCCTATGTTTAAAAATGTTAAAAAATGGCGGAGAATTAGAGCATGTTGAGTCCGAGCAGTTAAAAAATTTTATTGGCGTCGAGCTTTTTACTAAAAAACCATCGCAAGAATCAGATTCTTATTTGAGTCTTGATGTTCCAATTGAAAAAAAACCTGATGATATTTTTGCGCGAGATTTAATTTTAAAACTAGTGAATGAAGAAAAAATTAAAGGACATCAAGAATTTAAGGGAAAAATTGTTGAATTTTTTAAAAATAATGCTGAAAGATTTTTGGAAAAAATTGTTGAAAAAGAAGTTAGCGATGAATATTCTCAAAGGATTAGTCAAGTTTCTTTGACCACTGAATTCGAGGGCAATACTCTTAAATATTTATCAGAAAATTTAGATATTGTTAGCGATATTATTGCTTTCGCCAATAAAGAAGGATTGTTATTGCCGACGAAAGGAGAGGGTGATGTTGTTATTGAAAGTGAAACTAAATCTTCATTTAAAGATGAATTAAAATCTGTTTATGTGACTATGGAATCAAAGGTTCGAGAAAAAGAACAAAGGAAAGCTGGGGCGGGATTGGTTTAGTATAAATTTAACTATTTTTTGTTTTGAAAAAAAGGTTGCATGTAAAAAAATATTGTTTAAAATTTATAAGAAATTAATTGCCAAAACTCCAATTTGGCGACTTATCTATAATTCAAAAATTAAACAAAATGGCAAGAATAACCGTTGAAGATTGCGTTGAAGTCGTCCCTAATCGTTTTGAATTATGCTTGATTGCGAGCAATCGTGCCAAAGCAATATTATCAGGCTCAAACACCAATCTTGATCGCAAAGAAAAACCCGCAGTTATTGCTTTACGCGAAATTGCTAGCGACTTAATTGATGTTGATGCTCAGCGCAAAAATATTATAAATTCTATTAAAAATCGTGGCATGGTTGATTTAAATATCAATTCTTCCGATGAAAATATTGTTGAAGCAATTTCCGAAGAAACCGAAGCAAATATTATTCTTAAAGATGATAGCTTTGTATCGGAAAATATAGACGTCAACGACTAATAACGCTCCACTCTTAAATGACTAATAACGCTCCACTCTTAAATGATGCGACCGAATTTTGCGGAAACTCGTCTTTGCGCGCCTACATTAGGGTAGGCTTACGCAGACTCGTCCTTAAATTCAATCGCCTGATTTAAGATTGGAAGCGTTATTTTGAGTGTTACACATTAAATTTGCTAAAGCAAATTTAGCTTTTTAGTTGAATCGCTTCGTCGCGAATGAATCGCGACATCCGCGATAAATTTTTGTATTCTTTGGAGATGAATTTATATAACGCCGATTAATTCTTTAATTATGCTAACGT
>JBIIFQ010000201.1:0-2692 GCA_044237235.1 Rickettsiales bacterium | reverse complement strand
TTTTTTATCACCAATTTTCATCAAAATTTTTGCTAAAATTTTCAAAGCGATCGCTTGATTTACTGCGCCTAATTTGCGTCGATTAATTAATATCAAATTTTCAGCGTTTTGCTCAATGATTTCTGATTCATATCCACTCATAATTTCATCAAAAAAATCACGAGTTTTAGAAATTTCTAGTGAAGCATTATAAATTCTTTTTTCGAGTAAATTTTTATCATCAAAACTTGCTAAAAATTTACGAATTTTATTGCGTAAAAATTTTTCATCATCATTAGTTTCATCTTCGAACCACTCAATATTTTTAGCGATTAAATAATTTTTTAATTCATCTTTAGAAATTTCTAAAAATGGGCGAATGATTTTTATGCCATTAATTTCTGAAATTTTTTGGATTGGCGATAAGCCATCAAGCCCACTGCCCCTGAATAATCTGATTAAAAAATTTTCAGCGCTATCGCCCAAATGATGTCCAATAAATAAAAATTCAATATCATTTTTTTTGCAAAAATTCGTCAATATTTCATAACGAATTTCACGCAAATTTGCTTCAATATTTTTTTGTGGAATTTGTGCTGGTGGAATTGTTAAAATTTTATGCGGAATTTTAAATTTTTTTAACAATTCTCCAACTTTTTTTGCTTCAATTTTTGAGTTCTTACGAACACCATGATCAATTGTCAAGGCTTGAATTTTGATTTTATTTTTTATACAAAAATCATTTAACGCCAAAGTTAAAGCCGTGGAGTCGCACCCGCCAGAAATCGCCACCGCAATTTGCTTCTTTATAAAAAAATTTTTAAAAAACTCTTCAATATTATTTGTTATATTTTTATACTCGTGATTCATTTAAAAAATAAAAATATGTCATTCAAAAAATTATTTCTATATTTTGCAATTTTAGCAATTTTTTGCAAGCAATCATTCGCACAAAATCCTTCGACTCTCTCTTTAGATCAATATCTCGAACAAGTTAAGGGACAAAATTTAACCATCGAAAAATCCGAAAAAAATGTCGAAAGTTTTGAACTTTTAAAACAAAAAGCAAAATTAGTAAGTGCGATTAAGCTTTACGGCTTGACCGAGTCAAGCTTTGCCGAACAAAATCGTGCTTTACAATTTTTTCGCTATCAATCGGTGCAATATCAAAATAATCGTATTGGCTTATCACAAAATTCTGAATTTGGTTTAAATAGCAATATTTATTATTCACTTAACAACACTAAATATAAAGGCTTCAACAGCGCCCTTGCCAGCTCAAACCTCGCCATTCAAAATAGCCAAGCTATTCCCGTCATTGAATTATCAATTCCACTTTGGCAAAATTTATTTGGAGCCACAACTCGCGCACGTCGCGACGCTTCTTTCTTCGAAAATGAAGCCCAAAAATTAAATGCCAAAGCCTTGTCGATAGCCGAATTAATTGATGCCGAGAAGAGTTTTTGGACGATGGTTTTCGCTCAAAAAACTTTAGAAATTCAAAATCGCGCTTTAAATAGTGCTCAAAAAATCTTCAATTATTTAAGTAAAAAAGAACGCATGAATTTAGCTGAAAAAGGCGATGTTCTTCAAGCAAAAGCCATGATTGAGTCAAAGAAATTAGCGGTTAAACAGGCTGAAAATTTTCTAAAAATTAGTGCCAGAAATTTTAATAAAAAACGTAATATTGAAAATGAAAATGTTGTGGAAAAATTAATTTCTTTCGACATTCAAAAATTACAAAATACTAAATTTTTTACTCAAAAAAAATCTGATCGACTTGATGTAAAATCACAAAAGGCACAGGTTGAAGCCTCTGTCGCTCAATCTAAAATTGAAGAAGAAAACAACAAACCATCATTAAATTTATATACAAGTTATTCGGTGAACCAAGTTGAAGCCAATAGAATTGATGCGGTTTCATCGACTCTCAATAAAAATGCGCCGACCGGAAAAATTGGTTTGGAATTTTCGATGCCGATTAATATTGGATTATCTTCAGATGTCCGCAAAGGTGCTCGCCTCAAGGCTTCCGCCGATAAAATTTCTTATCGCGAAAAACTTTTACAACAAGAAGTTGATTGGCAAAATTTACAAGAAAATCTAAAAGATTTTCAAGAAAATTTACGCCTCGCGACACAAATTGAAAATGCCCAAAGAGCTAAATTAGAAAATGAACGAAACCTTCTTGAGCGCGGTCGGACCTCAACTTATCAAATTTTAGTTTTCGAACAAGAATATTCAAATTCAGAATTAACTACACAACAAATCGCCCAAAAATTACATGAATTAATTGCCGAACAAAAACTTTATCAACAATTAGAAATTTAATTTTTAAAAAATGAATATCACCGAATTATCAATTAAACGTCCGGCTTTTATTTCCAGCTTAATGATCGTAATTATTACGGTTGGATATATCGCTTTCAAAAAAATGAATGTTGAACTTTTTCCCAATATCGATATTCCAATTATTTTCGTTTCAACTCGCTATGATGGCGCGGCACCGTCAGAAATTGAAAGCTTGGTTTCCAAGCCTCTCGAAGAAGAAATTAGTACAGTTTCGGGTATTAAAAAATTAATGTCGCGAAGCCTTAAAGACACTAGCCAAATCATTGTTCAACTTTATCAAAACACCGATATAAAATATGCCGAACAACAAATTCGTGATAAAATAAATCAAGCTCGCTCTAAACTTCCCGAAGATATTAAA
>JBIIFQ010000200.1:0-2700 GCA_044237235.1 Rickettsiales bacterium | reverse complement strand
ATTAGAAACTATTCCTGAATTAAAAGTAGATCCAAAAAATAGTGTAAGCGAAACCCCTCTGCATATTGCCTCTAGAAATGGCTCACTATCGACGGCTAAAGTTTTAATAAGTCATGAATCTAGAGCTTTAATGACATCACAACAATATCCTGTTTGCGCAACTCATTTGGCTTCTGAGCGTGGTTATACAGATATGTTGGAAATTTTAAAACAGGTGACGTCACTAAACTGTCGAGGACCAAATTCGCAAACTCCGACATTTTTGGCAATTAAAAATCGACACACTAAAACAGCTGAATTTATTATTAAAAATTTGAACTTTTATTCTTTGGGTAGCAAAAGTTCTGATACTCAAACTTTAAAAGAAATTGCAGCTAAAAATAGCGATCATGAAAGCTTAAAATTATTAATAGATTATTCGGTGCCAAATAAAAAATTAAGTGATAATCAATTTTCTTCCCTTCATTATTCGGCTCAAAATGGTGATACAAAGTCAACGATTTTACTGTTAGAAAGCGTTACACCTTCTCAAAGAAAAATTGATCTTGAAAGATTGTCTGATGGAAAAACTCCACTGATTGTTGCAATTATGAATAATCGTTATGAGGTCACTAAAATTTTATTGGATAATTCACCATTTGATGTTGACAAGCCTTTTGATTATCAATCAAAACAAGTTGTTCATAGGGGAATGGTCACCCCTCTTCAAGCTTCAATTTTAAATCGCAATTTAAGAATAACAAAATTATTGCTTTCTTCGGGAAAATTTGATGTCACAAAAACTGTGGAATTGACTTTCGATAATCCTGAATTGGGCACAAGCCTAAAATTATCTTTAATTGATTTGGCGATAATTGTAAATTCATTTGAAATTTTTAGTTTATTATTAAAAAACGGAGTTGAAGTTAGTCACAACATACAAAGTGAAGTATATGAAGGCATTAATTCTCTTCATTTAGCCTCTTCAAATAAACAACAAAATCCTTCAATTGTAAAAGCCTTAGTAGAATCAGGAAAATTTGATATTGAGACTAAATGTAAAAAAATAGTAGGTGATGAATCCTCCTCTTCCGCGCTTGATATCGCTTTACAACATAAAAATTTTGAAGTAGCAAAATTTTTGTTGAGCAAGAATGCTGTGGCTCATCCTGAGCTATATATTTGCAAACATGATCCCAGAATAATGGAATTTTTGTTAGAAAAGGGGTTGGTAAAAATTAGTTTTGCTGATTTAAGCTCTTTTTCAGAAGCTCAATGTGATTTTTATATTTCCGAGGCAATAAAAATTAATTGCCCAATTTTAGTAAGACAATTATTAGAAACCAATTTATATAAAATTGAGAAAATAATTCATCATGCAACGGAGCAAAAAAACCCTGAAATATTTAATCTTTTACTAGAGAAAATAGATGCCAAGATTGATGTTAACAGTTATGGAATCGACAATGGCATCACTCTTTTACATAATGCCATTAAACATAATAACCTAGGGGTTGTTAAAATTTTATTAGAAAGAGAAAAAATTGATATTAATCAAGAATGTAATGGCAATACTCCGATTAAAACTGCCTTAGAAAATATATTGAAAAATTATAGTTATGAAGTCGATTATTCAATTGTGAAGGCGTTGCTAGATGCAAAGCCAAATATTGAACTAATTACCCAAAAAAATGAACGCGAACTTTTATTACATATCGCCTCAGAAAATGGCAATCTTGACGTTGTAAAATCTTTATTAGAAAAAGAAGTTAAAGATGTAGCTTTTAAAACTATTAACGCTCTTCAAGTTGCCATTATTAAAGGAAACAATGAAATTGCAAAATTATTAGTGGAAAAAAGTCCTTCAAGTATTGATAACCAAATAAAAATTCCTAATAAAAATTATAATTTAAATGCTATTGGATTAGCTTTATATGAAAATAATTTAGAATTACTAGAAATAATTTTATCAAAAAATAAAGATTTAATCCGAGATACTAAAATTTCAGGAAAGAGTTTGATCGAAATTGCCATTGAAGAAAATAAACTTGAAGCTTTTAAACTCTTAATAGAAAAAAATGAAGATTGCAATTATTATCTTGGTGAATATACGGTGCTTGGAAAAGCTATTTTTCATAAAAGACTTGAAATGGTAAAATTTTTAGTAGAAACAGAAAGGGTTGATGTTAATGATTATGTTTATAAAGATCCAAAACTTAATGCACTTCAATTTATTGTATGTTCTGCAGACGATACTGAAATTTTAAAATATTTATTAGGTGTGAGGGGTGTAAAAACTGATATTATTGCATCAGAAGGTGATTTTAAAGCAATAGGTCTTAACTTGATTCAATTGGCCATGACTAATAAAAAAAACCCTAATCCAATTTTAGATGTTTTGTTGGAGCATTTATCTTTAAAAACCGAACCAATAACTAGTGGATTTTACGAAGGTCTTTCAACTTTTCAATTTGCAATATTATATAGCAATAAAAAAATAATTGATAAATATTTATCAATGGGGGAAAAAATTGATAAAATTATTGAAGAAGGACAAGGACCCTTAAAAAATCATTCGGTACTTAGTCTATCTTGTAACTTTTCTAGAGAAGAAACAATAAAAGAACTTTTAAATAACGAACAAATTGCAAACAATCCTAACACTAGTTTTAAACATACTGATATTCAAATTCTTTTCAAAAGAGGCTTTATGGAAGCAAT
>JBIIFQ010000199.1:0-2706 GCA_044237235.1 Rickettsiales bacterium | reverse complement strand
TTAAGCTATCTCACTCGGCATTATCACAACATTTATCTAAAATGAAAAACCTAAATTTAGTTGAAGATGTTAAAGAAGGTCAGGAAGTTTTTTATTCGATCAAAAGTTATGAAGTAAGAGCAATTTTGTCGACACTTTATTTAATTTATTGTAGATAATTGTGTTATTTTATCTTAGTAAAAACTTAAACATTAAACCTAACTCCAAAATTTATGACATTTAAAAATATCGATGCCAAAACACTAAAAAAATGGTTAGAAAATAATGAAGCCATTGTGGTTGATGTTCGAGAGCCCGCTGAACATGAAGCCGAAAAAATTTCAGGATCAAATTTATTGCCACTGGCAAAAGTTTGCAAAAGTTCACTTCCTAAATACGAAAATAAAAAATTAGTTTTACATTGTCGCTCTGGAAAAAGAAGCGCTAGTGCTTGCCAAAAGCTACTTGGCGAAGATTCAAATCTAGAAATTTACAATCTTGAAGGCGGAATTTCAGCTTGGAGTGCCGAAGGGTGCGAAATTGAAAATTCGGGAAAATTTTTTCTGCCACTTGACCGCCAAGTACAATTAACGATTGGTTTAGGAGTTTTTGTGGGAAGTATTTTGGGATATTTGCTTAGCCCTAGTTTTTTTCTGCTCTCCGGATTTTTTGGCGTCGGATTAATGTTTGCTGGACTTAGCGGATATTGCGGTCTTGCAATTTTAATGGCCAAAATGCCGTGGAACAAAGGGTGTCAAAAAATTACTTCATGTTCAATATCAACCAAATAATATGATTATTCTTGGCTACATACTAGCAGTTTTTATGGGAACGACTCTTGGGCTTATCGGGGCTGGAGGCTCAATTTTAACGGTGCCAATTTTGGTGTATTTTTTTAAAATTCCGCCACTAATTGCCACAGCTTACTCACTTCTAATTGTTGGCATTACAGCCTTGATTGGAGCGTTATCTTACTTCAGAAAGAACTTAGTTGATATTCGCTCGGCTCTTATTTTTATGGTTCCAGCGATGATTTCTGTGCTGATTACACGAGCATTTATAATTCCAAATCTGCCCGAAAAATTTTTAAATATTCCAAAAGAAATTTTCATAATGCTGTTATTCGCATCGCTAATGTTGGTTGCATCTTTCTTAATGCTTAGACCTCTGATTTTAAGGACAACTAAATCCGTTAAAAAATTTAAATTCTTAAAACTTGTTTTTGGTAGTTCTGCCATTGGTTTTTTAACTGGAATGGTCGGCGCTGGAGGAGGATTTCTTATCATCCCAACATTAGTAATGCTTTTTGGTTTAAGCATGAAACAATCAATCGGTACCTCACTTGCAATTATCGCGACTAATTCTTTGGTTGGCTTTGGTGGTGATTTATTTTCAGGAATAAAAATTGATTGGAGCATTTTGGCTCTGTTTATCGCTCTTACTTCTCTTGGAATGATGTTTGGAATATGGCTCAGCAAAAATCTTGATGGGCAAAAGCTTAAGAAGGTTTTTTCGTTATTCATTTTGATGGTGGCGATAGCAATTTTTATTCAGGAAGTTAATCAATTATTAACAATGTCAACAATATAATATTTATGAAAATTCAGCATTTTTACGATAAAGACACCGCCACTTTTACTTATGTTTTAAGCGATGACGACACTAAGAAATGTGCCATTATCGATTCAGTTATGGGCTACGATATTTTTAGTGGAAAAACTTCTAACGCACCCGCCGACTTGGTTATTGATTATGTTACTAAGCAAAATCTAAAAGTTGAGTGGATACTAGAAACTCATGCCCATGCAGATCATCTTACTGCCTCGAATTATATTAAAGAAAAGCTTGGTGGAAAAATCGCCATTGGCGAAAATATCAAAGAGGTAATCAAATTTTGGGCGCCAATTTTTAACACCACAAAAGATACGCCACTTGATGGTTCTCAATTCGATCACTTGTTTAAAGACGGAGAAAAATTTGCTATTGGCAATTTGGAAGTTACAACGATGTTTACTCCCGGGCACACTCCAGCATGCGTTAGTTATTTGGTTGAAGATTGTGTTTTTGTCGGAGATACAATTTTCACTCCAAAAATGGGAACGGCTAGAACAGATTTTCCGGGTGGAAGTGCCAAAACCCTCTATTGTTCAATTCAAAAACTTTTATCTCTTCCAAACGAAACTAAAATCTTTGTGGGTCATGACTATCCAGAAGAAGGAGAGGGACCGCAATTTTTATGCACTGTGCTTGATCAAAAAAAGAACAATATTTTGATTAATGAATCTGTCAGCGAAGCACAATATGTAGAAGTTAGAAATAAAAGAGATGTTGGCAAAGCCGTGCCAAAACTTTTATTACCTTCAATACAGGTAAATATTAGAGCCGGTAAGTTTGGCTCAGCCGAAGACAATGCAGTAAAATATATTAAAATACCTCTTAACAAAATTTAAATTATAGAATATACTAAAATACCTCTTAACAAAATTTAAATTATAAAATTTTATGTTTATGTTAGACCCAATAATGCTCGCCAGAATTCAATTTGCTTTTACGGTGAGTTTTCATATTGTTTTTCCAGCTTTCACCATCGGCCTATCAAGCTTTTTAGCGGTTCTTGAGTGGAGATGGCTAAAAACTGGAGATAAAAATTATCAAGAACTTTACAAATTTTGGATAAAGATTTTTGCCGTTGCTTTTGGAATGGGCGTGGTTTCTGGTGTGGTAATG
>JBIIFQ010000198.1:0-2716 GCA_044237235.1 Rickettsiales bacterium | reverse complement strand
TACCTCCCGCTCCTCTAGCAAAGCGGGCTGGTCCATATTTCATTTTTTGATTTACCGCCACAAAATTACCAAATTCAAAGCGTCCAAAATTATTATCGAGATATAAAAAAACTTGATCAAGATTGGGGTTTTCGTTTTTAGAATTAGTATTAAAATTAAGTTCAAATTTCGAGGTGATTCCTAAAATATTATTGTTATTTAATTTTATTGCTCCCTTTACGAAGGATTGACTATCTAATCCAAGATTAACTTCATTATTGATATAATTTTTAGAAAAATTATCGGGCAAAATATTTTTCTGATAAATATTTTTTTGATTGGTTTTTGCTAATGATGAATTTATAATCCCACCAACTTCAATTGAATAATTGTTATTATTATGAAAATTTTTTTCAGTTAAATATGGCGAAACATTTTGCGCTTCCAAGCTTTGAAAAACAAAGGCAAAAACTGATAATAAATATATAAAAAATGGCATGAAATTGTTGATTAAATTCAATTTTTAGTAAATTTATAACATTAAAATAAAAGTGCTACATGGTTTATTTACCGCATTGGCCAATTCCATCAACTCTTGGGAAAAAATCAATTGATTACGAAACAGTTTTTGAAAGAGCTAAAATAGTTTTAGAAAGATTGGGAAATCCACATCAAAAACTTCCGCCGGTTATACATGTTGCTGGCACGAATGGCAAGGGCTCAACCGCTTCATTAATTGCTAAAATTTTTCAATGCAATGGTTACAAATCTCATCTTTACACCTCCCCTCACCTTCATGATTGCAATGAAAGAATTTTGCTCGATGGACAAAAAATTAGCGATCGCGAACTTTATTCAGCAATGGAAGAGGTGCGATTAAAATCACAAGATGTCGATTTAACTTTTATGGAAGCTTTTACGATTGGTGCATTTTTGGCATTTTCAAGAGATCCAGCGGATGTTTTGGTTGTTGAGTGTGGAATGGGTGGCAGAATTGATATAACCAATATAATTTCACAGAAAATTGCCACAATTTTAACTTCAATTTCAATTGATCACGCTGAATATTTGGGAGATAATTTACAAAAAATTGCTCTTGAAAAAGCCCATATTATGCGTCCACAAATTCCGTTAATAATCGCTCCTCAAGCCAATATTATCAAGGATTTAATAAAAATTATTGCCAATGATCAACAAGCTTTAAGTTATTTTTATGATGAAGATTTTTATGTTGAAAAAAATGATAATGATGGCACATTTGATTTTTTTTGGCAAAATGAACCATTACTTTTGAATCTTAGAAAACCGAGCCTTGCTGGCGATCATCAATATTATAATTTTGCTTGTGCAATTGCCTGTTGCATGGCAATTAGTGATAAATTTATTTTTAATTATGATGGCATTAATCAAGCTGTTTCTAGTGTTAAATGGCAAAGTCGACTTGAGAAAATTGACAATAATTTGAATAAAATTTTAAAAAATCCATTAAGTGAAATTTGGATTGACGGCGCTCACAATGAAGGCGGAGCCTTTATTCTCGCTAATTGGATAAAGTCACAAAGTCCTGTAAAAAATTTTATTATTTGCGGTTTTAGTCGCGGAAAATGCAAAATTGAATTTTTAGAAAAATTCAAAGACATCGCCGAAATTATTGCGGTAAAAGTTAATGGCGAGCCTTACCCAGAGGATCCAGAGCGCGTAGTTGAAATTGCTAAAAATCATGAGATTAATGCGAAAAATGGTGAAAATTTACTTAAAGCATTAAATTTAATTGAGGACGAATTTTCTAATCAAGCGGTTAGAATTATAATTTGCGGATCGCTTCATCTGGCTCGCGATGTTCGGCATTTTAATAAAATAATTTTTTAAAATTATTGATTTTGGTTTTTAATTTCGTGAATTTCTTTATTTAAAAAATTAAAATCTTTGTTAGGTTTTTTTGCCAATAAATCATCAATAATTTTTGCCGAAGCAAGGGCGTTAGTCCAGCCAAGAGAGCCATGCCCAGAGTTTATTAAAAAATTAGAAAAATTATGAAAATCGCCGATTAATGGAATTGAATTTGGACGAAATGGCCTAATTCCAACCCACTCTTTTACAGATTTAATATCACCAAAATTGGCAAAAGTTTTTTGTAGATTATTATATAAAAAATTAAAATTTTGCTTGTTCGCAATCAAGTTATTTCCACTCATTTCTATCGTCCCCGCTACTCTGAAAATATTGCCCAAGCGACTATAAACAATTTTATTTTGATTATCGGTCATGGCCATAGTTGGAGCGATAAATTTTTCATCGCATTTTATTGATAAACTATAACCTTTAACTGGATAAATTTTTGTTTCAATGCCAATTCCTTTAAGCAAAGAAATTGCAGAGCCTCCGAGAGCGTAAACATATTTATCGGCAACCAGAACGCCAGCGCTGGTGTTGATTCCAGTAATTTTTTTATAATTGGTTAATAAATTTTTTATATCGCAATTAAACATGAATTTAACATCATATTTTTCTTTGCAAATTTGTTCAAGTTTTTGCGTAAATTTATAGCAATCACCGCTTTCATCATCTTCAAATAAAATGCCACCAGCAAGATTTTTTTCATCGCTGAGCTTAGTTAAATTTGGCTCTTTCTTTAAACATTCTTCGGCATTTAGAATTTTAGCATTTCGACTAATAAAATTAAATTTTTCGAGTTTTTTTATTTCGGCATCGAGAGTTTTTTGTTTACGATAAAAAT
>JBIIFQ010000197.1:0-2723 GCA_044237235.1 Rickettsiales bacterium | reverse complement strand
CCGTGACCAAGTGCCGAAGAAGTTTCCGGTTCATATTCAAAACTAGCATCATTTAAATGAAGCTTGCCCAAAGCGTCACGAAATTTTTCAAAATCTGAGGCGTCGATCGGATAAATTCCACAAAAAACTACTGGCTGATTTTGTTTAAATCCCGGCAGTTGCGTTGCGGTGTCGTTGTTGGAAAGAACAATGGTGTCGCCGA
The DNA here is from genome assembly GCA_044237235.1 of Rickettsiales bacterium. Lineage (GTDB taxonomy): Bacteria > Pseudomonadota > Alphaproteobacteria > Rickettsiales > UBA1997 > CAILUF01. Next base: position 2,521 of record JBIIFQ010000197.1, on the reverse strand, counting down.
CTTTGCAATCCGCCACTTGTTTAATTTGGGCATTGATAAAACCGACTTCGCCCGCTCTTAATTCTTCGCAAAAAAACTTTTTTGGCGTAAAAAAACCGACGGAATCGACTTGATAAACGGCGTTGGTCGCCATCATTTTTATTTTTTGCCCTTTTTTTAAAACGCCATCGATAACACGCGCTAAAACGATTACGCCCATATATTGATCATACCAACTATCAATCAAAAGCGCTTTGAAATCGCCGTCAGGATCGCCTTTTGGTGCTGGCAATTTTTTTACAACTGCCTCAAGAGTTTCGTGGATTCCGACTCCAGTTTTTGCCGAAACTAAAATCGCTTCGGAGGCGTCGATTCCGATTACTTCTTCAATTTGTTTTTGGACTTTTTCTGGATCGGAAGCGGGCAAGTCAATTTTATTTAGAACTGGTACAATTTCGTGATTATTATCGATTGCTTGGTAAACATTCGCTAATGTTTGCGCTTCGACGCCTTGAGTTGAATCGACAACTAAAATCGAGCCTTCACACGCCGCCAAACAGCGACTCACTTCATAACCAAAATCGACATGACCGGGAGTGTCCATCAAATTTAGCATATAATTATTACCATCATCGGCTTTATAATTTAAGCGCACAGTTTGGGCTTTGATAGTGATTCCACGCTCTTTTTCGATGTCCATTGAATCAAGAATTTGCGCCGTCATTTCACGCTCTTCAATCGCTCCACACTCTTGAATCAAGCGGTCGGAGAGCGTTGATTTACCGTGATCGATATGGGCAACGATTGAAAAATTACGAATATGCGAAAGAGTTTTGGACATTGTTTTTATTTAATGTTAAATCATAATTTAAAATAATTTCGAGAATTTTGTAAATAATTAAAAATCTTCGATGAAAATCAAAATAATGGTTTTATAATCGATAATGATTTTATAATCGAATAAACCAAAAATATATTTTAATTTTAAAATTAATCAAATTGATGTCAAATAATAAACTCCAACCAGTGCGAGGAACCAAAGATATTTTTGGTGCTGATATAAAAATTTTTAATCACATTATAAAAACTGCGCGCAAAAATTCCGAAATTTTTGGTTTTGAAGAATTGCAAACGCCGATTTTTGAATTCAGCGAAGTGTTTGAACGCAATCTAGGAGAGACCTCCGACATTATTTCTAAAGAGGTTTATAAATTTTTAGATCGTTCTGAAAATTATTTAACATTGCGTCCCGAATTTACGGCAGGAATTGTTAGATCGTTAATTTCAAACGGCGAATTAATGCAAATTTTACCAAGAAAATTCTTTTCTTTTGGTCCAATTTTTCGCTATGATCGCCCACAAAAAGGTCGACAAAGACAATTTCATCAAATTAATTTTGAAGTCTTCGGCGAAGAAAATTTATATTGCGATGTCGAGGCTTTATTATTGGCTCAAAGCTTGTTAAAAGATTTGGGAATTTTAGAAAAAACCGTGCTTCAAATTAATTCTTTGGGATGCACGCAAACTAAAAATAATTACGAAGAAAAATTAAAAAAATATTTTGAAAAATATCGCGAAGATTTATCGCAAGATTCGCAAAATCGTCTGGAGAAAAATCCGCTGAGAATACTTGATTCTAAGGATCAAGTTGATATCGAAATTTTAAATGAAGCTCCGCTTATTAGCAATTTTTATAGCGATGATGCGAAAAAAAGATTCGATGAAATTTTAAATTTACTCGAAAAATTTTCGGTGCAATATCAATTAAATCAAAGATTGGTGCGCGGTCTTGATTATTACACTTCAACGGTTTTTGAATTTACCATGAATCATGAAGGTGCCCAGAATGCGGTTTTAGCGGGTGGTCGTTATGATAATTTAGTTGAAAAAATGAGTGGTAAATCGGTGCCGGCGATTGGTTTTGCTTCGGGCATTGAAAGATTGATGTTGTTGTTAAATTTAGCTCCCGAAAATATTCGTCCAATTGCTGTTAATTATATTTCAGAAAATGAAAAAAATTGTGCTTTTGAAATTGTGAATCGCTTACGTAATTCTGGCTTAAATGTGGATTTTATTTTTGATGGAAATTTCAAAAAACAAATGAAAAGATCGTCGCAAAATAATGCTCGATTTGTAATAATTATTGGCGAAGAAGAGATGAAAAATAATGAAGTTGTAGTTAAAGATTTTGATAATGCTAAAGAACAAAAAGTTAAACAAGAGCTTCTAATTCACTATTTACAAGGAAAAATTTAATGATTGGATTTGAATTAATTGCCCAAAATCTCGAAAGAAATTTTCTCGCAAATAAATTGCATCACGGCATTATAATTGCCGGTAAAAAAGGCATCGGCAAAGCTAGTTTTACAAAGCAATTTTGTCAAAAAATTTTGCAAGCAAATGGCGAAGCTAATGCCGATTATCGTATCGTTGAAAAAATTGACGATAAAAAATCAATTGGCATCGAAGAAATTCGCAAACAAAGTGATTTTTTAAATCAAACTTCGGCAATTTCCGCATATAAATTTTTAATTATTGATTC
>JBIIFQ010000026.1:0-10423 GCA_044237235.1 Rickettsiales bacterium | reverse complement strand
ACATCTCTGAAAACACCATAAATTATCATTATGGTAAACATCATCAAGCTTACATTACCAATCTTAATAACTTGATTGCTGGAACAGATTTTGCGAACAAATCGCTGGAAGAAATCATCAAAATTTCTGCCAATGATAAAACCAAAGCGGGTATTTTCAATAACTCAGCTCAGGTTTGGAATCACACTTTTTATTGGCATTCAATGAAACCAAATGGCGGTGGTAAACCGAGTGGCGAAGTTTTAGCAAAAATCGAAACTGATTTCGGATCATATGAAAATTTCGTAAGTGAATTTAAAAACGCTGGCGCAACTCAATTTGGCTCAGGATGGGCATGGTTAGTCCTTGATTCAGACAAATTAAAAGTTGTAAAAACTGGCAATGCTGAAACGCCTTTAACCACTTCTGCCAAGCCTTTAATGACTATGGATGTTTGGGAGCATGCTTATTATCTTGATTTCCAAAATGCTCGCCCAACTTACATTGACACTTTTTTAAATCATTTGGTAAATTGGGATTTTGTCGCCGAAAATCTAAAAAAATAATTTAAAATGCGCACAGCTTTAATTGAACGCAACACCAAAGAAACAAAAATTAAAGTCGAAATTAATCTCGATGGAACTGGAGTTTACGAGGTTTCAACTGGAATTGGTTTTTTTAATCACATGCTTGAGCAACTTTCTCATCATAGTCTAATTGACGTTAAGATTGAAGCGATTGGCGATTTACATATCGATTTTCATCACACAGTTGAAGATTGTGGAATCGCCATAGGAGAAGCCATTAAAAAAGCCTTGGGCGATAAAATTGGTATTACTCGTTTTGGTCATAGCTACGTGCCGATGGACGAAACTCTTACTCGCTCGGTGCTTGATTTATCTGGTCGCGCTTACCCAATTTTTAATGTCGAATTTAAACGTGATAAAATTGGCGACATGGATTGCGAATTATTTCGTGAATTTTTCTTCGCCATTTCTCAAGCGATTGGTTGTAATTTACATCTCGAAAATCTTTACGGAACCAACAATCATCACATCATAGAATCTTGTTTTAAAGCTTTTGCTCGATCATTGCGTCAAGCAATTTCAATCGATGAACGCAAAAAAAATGCAGTAAATTCAACTAAAGGTATTTTATAAATGTCGCAACTTTTACAAAAAATTGCCAATAATAAAAAACTATTTAAGCCAGTTATATACGGGATAAAAGGCACTTCATTAAATGACGATGAAAAATATTTTTTTTCCAAAAATTCTTGCATTGGTTTCATTTTATTTTCACGCAATATTGTTGATAAAATTCAATTAAAAAAACTCACTGATTCACTTCGTGAATTAATGGAAGGCGAAGTTTTAATTTTAATTGATCAAGAAGGTGGAAGGGTTGCAAGACTTGCTCCGCCAATCTGGAACGAATATCCAGCTGGCAAATATTTTGCTGATCTTTATCAACAAAATCCGCAAATCGCCAAACAAAAATTATTCGAAAATTATGCTCAAATCGCTCGCGATTTAGTTGAAGTCGGAATCAATGTTGATTGTGCTCCCGTTCTTGATGTTCTTAATCCAAAAACTCACAAAGTGATTGGTGATCGCGCTTTTGGCGAAAATCCACATCAAGTTGCTGATCTTGGAATTGAAGTTTGTAACGGGCTTTTAAGTTGCGGAGTTTATCCTGTCATTAAACATATCCCGGGACATGGTCGTGGAGCTTGCGACAGCCATTTAGAATTACCGATTGTTGATGCTTCGCTTCAAGAACTTCGCGAAGTCGACTTTGCTCCATTTAAAGCTTTAAATTCGCAAAAATTTGCGATGACGGCACATATTTTATACAGCGCCATCGACAAAAATAATTGCGCCACAATTTCAAAAAATGCCATAGATTTAATTCGTCATGAAATTGGTTTTGAAAATATTTTAATGAGCGACGACATATCAATGAAAGCTTTAAATCAAAGTTTTGCCTTCAAAACCAAGGCAATTCTTGAAGCTGGTTGCGATTTAGTTTTACATTGCAATGGCGAAATGACGGAAATGCTTGAAATCAATTCAGCTTTACCAAATTTTAATGAAAATTTTTTAGAAAAATTTATTAAATAAATTATTAAAATTTCTAGAAAAATTCCCAAAAAAACTTAACAATATTTTTAAAATAAAATGACAATTTTTTTTCACAAAAACGACCTTCCCGCTAATGTAAATTTTACAAAATCAGTAGCGATTGACACCGAAACTATGGGTCTAAATATTCATCGTGATCGCCTTTGTATATTACAAATATCTGGTGGCGACGGCAATGCTCACGTCGTTCAATTCGAACAAAATAAATATGATGCACCAAATCTTAAAAAAATTTTAAGCGATGATTCAATTGAAAAAATTTTTCATTTTGCGCGTTTTGATTTAGCTTCGATTAAACATTATTTAAACGTCACCATCAAAAATATTTATTGCACAAAAATCGCCTCACGCTTGATTCGAACTTACACCGATTCGCATGGCTTAAAATCAATTTGCGAAGAATTACTTGGTGTCGAGATTTCAAAAAAACAACAAAGTTCCGATTGGGGCAATAGTGAAATATCTGAAAAACAAATTGAATATGCAGCCTCCGACGTGCTTTATCTTCACGCTTTAAAAGAAAAGCTTAATAAAATGTTAATTCGTGAAAATCGTTTTGAAATTTTTCAATCTTGCGTAAATTTTTTACCAACGCGAGTTGAGCTTGATTTGCAAAATTTTGCCAATGTCGATATTTTTACTCATTAAGTCTTAATTATTTTTTAAAAATAAAATAACTTTTTGATTGATTTATTTTAAAAATTTTTCTAAAAATAGCTAAAATTAATTTTAAATCATTAAATAAATCCGCAAAAATAAATGTCAAATTCAGTTGCTGACAATCCATTACTGAGAAACTTCCGCAACTTCTCCACAATTGCAGGCCTAGGAGCTCTTCTTCTGGCGATATGCTATTATATTTCAGGAATTTTATTGCTATTTAGCACTTCCAAAGATTTAACCACTATTGATTCTTTTTTCTCCAAAGATGTCGTTAATCAATTTATCGCCATTCATAAAAACATGATATATTATTGGAAATTTTATATCGAAAAGCGAAGCACGCTTACAATCAAAAGTGGCAATGGATTTATTTTAAAATTATGGTTAGCAACTTTAGTTCCCTATTTGTTATTTTTAGCAATCGCATGGATTTTTCGCGCACCAATTATGGATTGGCGACCCTTTAAAAAACCCGAATCAATTCATGGCGACGCTCATTGGGCAACCGATCCCGAAATTAAAAAAATGGGATTACGCTCCAAAAGCGGTGTTTTGCTCGGTAAATTCCGCAATGAATACTTAATTGCCGAGGGCTTTCAACACATTCTTTTATTCGCTCCAACGGGTTCTGGTAAAGGTGTGGGATTTGTAATTCCGAATTTATTATTTTGGACCGATTCGGTTATTGTTCACGATATTAAACTTGAAAACTACGAATTAACTTCAGGTTGGCGTCGTAAAAATTTAAAACAAAAAGTTTTTTTATGGAATCCGGCAGATCCCGACGGAATCAGCCACTGCTACAACCCCATGGATTGGATTAGTACTAAACCCGGACAAATGGTTGATGATGTCCAAAAAATTTGCAACTTTTTATTACCCGAACAAGAATTTTGGCAAAATGAAGCGCGTTCTTTATTGGCGGGAGTTATGTTATTTTTAGTGGCGGCTGAAGACCGTCCCTGCACTCTTGGCGAAGTTGTGCGAACTTTAAGAAATGATGATGTGGTTTATAATTTGGCGGTAGTTCTCGATACAATGGGCAAAAAAATTCACCCCGTTTCTTACATGAATATCGCTTCATATTTGCAAAAACCTGATAAAGAACGTGGTTCGGTTACCTCTACAGCCAACTCATCTTTAGAGCTTTGGGCCAACCCCTTAATCGATACTACAACAGCCACTTCAGATTTTAATTTACATGAATTTAAATTGTCACCGCATACCGCCTATATTGGTTTGACGCCAGATAACATTTCACGTTTGAAACCTTTAATGGGAATGTTTTATCAACAATCGGCATCGTTCTTTACCGCCAAAATGCCTCGCCCCAATGAAAAATTCGGAGTCTTAATGATGATGGATGAGTTCCCAACGCTAGGCAAAATGGAACAATTTTTAGCGGGTATCGCCTACTTCCGCGGTTATCGCGTCCGTTTATTTTTAATTATTCAAGATACCGAACAGCTCAAAGGAATTTACGAAGAAAGTGGCATGAACTCATTTTTATCAAACTCAACTTATCGTATAACTTTCGCCGCCAACAATATGGAAACCGCTAATCTGATTTCACAATTAGTCGGCAACAAAACTGCGACGCAAATTTCTTACAATAAACCAAAATATCTTGATTTAAATCCCGGTGCACGTTCATTGCACGTCTCCGATGTTCAGCGAGCTCTGATATTGCCTCAAGAGGTTATTCAACTTTCACGCGAAGAGCAAATTCTTTTGATCGAATCGCAACCGCCAGTTAAGTGCAAAAAAATCACTTATTACAATGACAAATTTTTTACTGCGCGACTTTTGCCAAAAATTAAAATTCCACATCAAGAGCCTTACATGCCTGATTACGCTTCACTAAAAGCGAAAAAACAAGAAGAAGCCAACGATAAAAAGGAATAAATATAAGTGAAAAAATCTTTTAGCAATTCCAGTTTAAAAAATATAATTAAAGCTGGGGTCATAGGATTTCCAATATCTCATTCACTCTCACCAATAATTCATAATTTTTATTTAAACAAATATAAAATTAATGGAACTTATGAAGCCTTTGCAATTCCTAATGAAAATTTTGAAGATTCAATAAAAAATCTTGTCGAACAACAAAACTTATCTGGATTTAATATCACCATTCCGCATAAAGAAAAAATTTATAATTTATGCCATCATCTCAGCAAAACCGCTCAAATTACCAAAGCCGTCAACACTGTAATAATAATGCAAAATGGTAAATTTTTTGGACATAATTCCGATGCTGAAGGCTTTATTAAAAATTTTTTTAACCATTTTCCAAATTATCGATTAAACCATAAAAAATGTCTCGTAATCGGTGCTGGTGGCGCTTCGCGTGCGATAGTTTACAGTCTAATCTCGCAAAAAGTTGCCAAAATTTTTATCACTAATCGTGATCAAGAAAAAGCTTTAAAATTAATCGCTGATTTTAAAAATTTTTCGCAACAAAATTTAGTTGAACTAGAATTCGTTCCACTAAAAACAAAGTTTGATTTTTTAAATGAAATCGATTTGATAATTAATGGCACATCGCTAGGCATGATCAATCAACAAAAACTTGATATTGATATTTCTAATGCTAAAAAAACTGCTATAGTTTATGATATAGTTTATAAACCGTTAATCACCGATCTTTTAAGGCAAGCTAAGGAGCTTGATTTAAAAATAATTACCGGAATTGGCATGCTAATTGAGCAAGCTCTTATTGGCTTTGAGGCTTGGTTTAAAATCAAAGCTGAGTTCGATTTAGAGCTTGAAAAAATTTTATTAAAAAATTGTTAATTTATGAAATTTATTAAAAATATTTTAAAATCAATTAAAGGAATTTTAATCTCTTTATTGTTAATTTTAATAGTTATTTTCATGATAAATAATCGTGAAATTATTGAAGTCAAATTTTATCCGCTACCGATTGATAACATTCAAACTCGAACATTTTTTTTGATGTTAATTTTTTATTTACTTGGTTTATTAACTGCGATTATGATTTACTCTAACAGCCTTGTAAAATCAGCATTCAAAAACTTCAAACAAAAACATCAAATTAAAAAATTAGAAAAACAAATTAATGAAAAATAAAATCTTTAATCTTTTAGTATTTTTTATGCTTTTTTCAACCGAAATATTTGCCAAAAATTCATCAAATCAAGAAAATATAATTCTTGCCGGAGGTTGTTTTTGGGGCGTCGAAGAGTTATTTCAAAATTTTGAAGGCGTTATTGCCACCGAAGTCGGTTATTCGGGTGGATTTAGCGAAAATCCAACTTATGAAACGGTTTCTTCGGGCTTAACTGGGCATGCCGAATCGGTTAAAATTACTTTTGACAATTCTAAAACTTCACTCGAAAAAATATTAAAATTCTTTTTTGCAATTCACGATCCAACGCAGTTAAACCGTCAACAAAACGATGTCGGATCGCAATATCGTTCTGAAATTTTTTATTTTAACGACATCCAAAAACAAAAAGCTCAAGATATTATTCAACAAGCTGAGAAGTTAAAGATTCACAAATCAAAAATTCAAACCAAAATATCTCGCGCTTCTAAATTTTATCAAGCCGAGAAATATCATCAAAATTATCTTAAAAACAATCCCAACGGCTACACCTGCCATTATTTAAGAGAAGAATGGAAATTTTAACTTTCTTGACTTTTGTCAATGCATTATTAAAAATTTGATTTATATTCTTTAAAGTTGTTGATTTAAATTTTGAGGTTTTTATTATAAGAAAGTCTCATCTCATATAGGCTTAAAGTTTCATTTTAAATCAATAATAATTTTAATTTAATTAACGAATAAGTATGGCAAGTAATTTAACTATCATGGGCAACAAAGAAATATTGCTAGTTGCTGAAAATATTGCACATGAAAAAGGCATCACTCTTCAAGAAGTTGTTGAGGCGATGGAAGAAGGCATTAAGCTGGCGGCCAAGAAAAAATATGGTAGCCACCTTGATATTGAATGCCGTATTGATAAAAAATCTGGTCAAATTAAACTTTATAACAAGCTTCAAATTGTTGATAATGACGTTGAAGATTTTGATGTAAGAAGCAAAATTACCATCAAGATTGCCAAAAAAGATAATGCCGATGCTCAAATTGGCGATTACATCGCTCAAGAGCTTCCACCGATTGATCTTAATCGAGTTGTTGCCCAAGTTGCCCGCAACGAAATAATTCGCAAAGTTAAAGAAGCTGAAAAAAATAAAGAATATAATGAATTTAAAGATCGTATTGGCGATGTTGTGAGCGCTTCAGTTAAAAAGGTCGGCTTGAAAAATATCGTGATGGATGTTGATGGCTTTGAAGCCGTTATTCATGAAAGCGGTTTAATTGCTCGTGAAAATTTCCGCGTTGGCGATCGCATTCGTTGCTACATTGAAGATGTTCGCAAAGAATCTTTCGGTGCCCAAATATTTTTATCACGCACTCATCCGCAATTTTTGGTTAAACTTTTTGAACAAGAAGTTCCTGAATTAAACGATGGTAATATTGAGGTTAAAGCCGTGGCTCGTGATGCTGGTTCTCGCGCTAAAATCGCCATTTATTCACGTCGCGATGATATCGATATTATCGGCTCTTTCATTGGTATTCGCGGAAGCAGAGTGCAATCAGTTAGTTCTGAATTGCGTGGTGAAAAAATTGACATCCTTAAATGGTCTCCAAATATTGCCGAGCTTGTTATTAGCTCTTTAACTCCAGCTAAAGTTAGTAAAGTTGTGGTTGATGAAGAAAATAATTTAATTGAAGTTGTAGTGGCTGAAGATCAACTTAGTCTTGCGATTGGACGTGGTGGACAAAATGTTAAATTAGCTTCAAAATTAGTTGGTTATAAAATCGACGTTATGACTGACGATCAAGAATCAGCGCGCAGAACCGCAGAATTTAATCAAGCTTCTAAATTATTTATTGAAGCTCTCGATGTTGAAGATATGATCGCTAGCCTACTAGCTTCTGAAGGCTTCTTGAATGTTGAATCAATTTTTGATGCCGATATTTCTGACATTTCTTCAATTCAAGGTTTTGATGAAGATATTGCCAAAGAAATCAAACGTCGTGCCGAAGAATATTTACAAAAAAACTCATAACTTTATGAGTTTTGCTAACTAAAAATTTAATTTTTTAATAATGACCGATAAAAATAACAATAATCCAACCCGCTCAAAGCTTACTCTAAAGCTATCGCCTTCGGTTACAAATAATTCCAACACCACAACCAACAACTCTAATGATAAAAAATCTTCGCATTCAGTTCAGGTAACAATTAAAGGTCGCAAAAATCCTCAAAAAGATTCGTTTAATTTAAACTCAAAAGACTTAAATAAAAATGAGCTTGAAGCTAGAATGAAGGCCATTTCAAAAGATTCTTCAAAAGTTTCTGAAAGCGATATAAAAACTCACGAAATTCTGAGCAAAATTACTAAAGAAAATCGTCAAAATGAAGCTGAAGCCTTAGAAAAACAAGCTTCAGCAATAATTGAAGAAAATCAAAAAGTCGAAATAGCTCCCAAAATTACCGAGCCAGTTATTGTCGAAGAAACAAAAGTTAAATCAACTTTAACCCTAGAAAACAGAGAGCTTGACGGCTTTGACGTTCGCAATAAAATTAAACAAAGTCTTCAGATTGCTAATAAACAAAAAGAAGAGCGTGAAAAAATTTTAGAAGAAAAACGCAAAAAAGAACAACTCGAAAAAGAGCGTCTAGAAAATGAAAAGAAAAAATTCAAAAAACCCGTTTATCAAAATCAAACTCCACAACAAAAAGCTTTTCAAGAAGAAGAGGCGCGTAAAAAGCCTAATATCAAGGATTTAAACAAAGATCAAAAATTTAATTCAAGAAAACTCACTTACATTATAAACTCCGATGATGCCGATGATGATTTCGGTTTTTCGCGTCGCAAAAAACACAAAATTCAAATTAAAGAAGAGCCAAAAGAATATAAAAAAATTATTCGTGAAGTAAATTTACCTGAATTAATTACGGTTTCTGAACTCGCCGAACGAATGTCGGAAAAAGCGGGAGATGTTGTTAAAAAATTATTCACCATGGGCATGGTGGTTACCAGCAATCAAGCGATCGACACTGAAACTGCCGAAATTATCGTTAATGAATTTGGCCACACTAGCAAAAGAGTTTCTCATTCCGACGTCGAAAATGTTCTAGATAATATTGGTGGCGAAGATTCCGAATTATTACCAAGGGCACCAGTCGTTACAATTATGGGTCACGTTGATCACGGCAAAACTTCTTTACTTGATGCGCTTCGTACTACAGATGTCGCTTCGGGCGAGCATGGCGGAATTACTCAGCATATTGGCGCCTCGAGAATTCAAACTAAAGATCATAAATTTATCACATTTCTCGATACTCCAGGGCATGAAGCCTTCACCGAAATGCGTTCACGCGGAGCTAACGTCACTGATATTGTAGTTTTAGTTGTCGCGGCGGATGATGGCGTTAAAGAACAAACAATTGAAGCGATTAATCACGCCAAAGCAGCCAATGTTCCGATCATCGTTGCGGTCAATAAAATCGATAAACCAGGGGCTAATCCGCAAATCGTTAAAAATGAACTTTTGAATCACCAACTTATTTCCGAAGATTTAGGAGGCGATGTCATGTTTATTTCCGTTTCCGCCAAAGCCAAAACTAATCTTGATAAACTTGAAGAAGCAATTTTGCTTCAAGCCGAATTTCTTGAACTTAAAGCCCCATATCGCGGTAAATCAAGTGGCGTAGTTATTGAATCAAGAGTTGATCCCGCGCGCGGAGTTGTCGCCACAATGCTAGTGCAAAAAGGCACTCTCGACGTTGGCGATCTGGTTGTTGTCGGCACTTCTTACGGTAAAATTCGTAAAATGAATGACGATACTGGCAAAAATATTAAAACCGCCACACCATCAGTTCCCGTTGAGGTTCTTGGGCTCGACAGTGCTCCAAATGCTGGCGATAAATTCGTTGAAGTCGATGAAGAACGTCAAGCTCGTGAAATCATTTCTTATCGTTTACGCAAAGAAAAAGAATTAAAGGCTTTAAAAAATTCTGCCAAATCAATTTCTGATATTTTCAAAGAATCCGGAAAAGGTAAATTAAAATATTTAAATATTATCATTAAAGGTGACGTTCACGGCTCGGTTGAAGCTATTGCCGGAACGATTTCGAAACTTAGCACCGACGAAGTTGCCATCAAAATTATTCACTCGGCAACGGGGGGAATCAGCGAAAGCGACGTCAGTCTAGCGACCGCTTCGAGCGCAATGATCATCGGTTTCAACGTTCGTGCCAATCCTTCCGCCAAAGAGTTGGCAAACACAAAAGGCGTTGAACTGCGTTATTATTCAATCATTTATAATTTGGTTGACGATTTGAAATTATTACTCTCTGGATTATTAACTCCGCTTAAAAGTGAAGAATATCTTGGTCAGGCTGAAATTCGTCAAATTTTCAAAATTACTAATATCGGAAAAATTGCTGGTTGCTTTGTAATCAATGGTATAATTAAAAGAAATGGTAAAGCTCGTTTATTGCGAGAAAATGTTGTTATCCATGACGGAATTTTAAAAACTTTAAAACGTTTCAAAGAAGACGCCAAAGAAGTTAAAAACGGCTTCGAATGCGGAA
>JBIIFQ010000195.1:0-2802 GCA_044237235.1 Rickettsiales bacterium | reverse complement strand
GGAATTGGAAGCTATTGGGGCAATTTAAGATCAATTGGCGAAACCGTTCGTGGCAATGGCAAAACTTCGGGCATAATTCCTTTTATCAAAGTTATGGATTCACAAACTTTGGCAATTTCGCAAGGCAGTTTACGTCGTGGCTCGGCCGCGGTTTATTTACCAATTAGCCATCCTGAAATTGAAGAATTTATCGATCTTCGTCGTCCAACTGGTGGCGATCCAAATCGTCGCTCTCTCAATTTACATCATGGCGTTGTAGTTACCGACGACTTCATGCGTGCCGTCGAAAAAGATGGTGATTTTGAATTAAAAAGTCCGCATAGTGGCAAAACTCTTGATGTGGTAAAGGCTCGCACCATTTGGATTAAACTTCTAACAACTCGCATCGAAACTGGCGAACCTTATATTTTATTTATCGACGCCGTTAGCCGTGCCCAGCCATTGCATCAACAAAAATTAAAACTTGAAGTTAAAACTTCAAATTTATGTAGCGAAATTACTTTACCTACGGGCATCGATCATTTGGGCAATGATCGCACCGCGGTTTGTTGCTTATCTTCGCTTAATTTAGAATATTATGATGAATGGAAAGATAACCCGCAAATCCTTGAGGATGTAATGCGTTTCTTGGATAATGTCTTACAAGATTTTATTGAAAAAGCCCCCGAAGGCATGGCAAAAGCCAAATATTCCGCTATGCGCGAAAGAAGCGTCGGACTTGGCGTCATGGGCTTTCATTCATTTTTACAAAGCAAAAATGTGCCGATTGAATCAGCGATGAGTAAAGTTTGGAATAAAAAAATCTTTATGCAAATTAAACAAGGCGTTGATCGCGCTTCAAAAATTCTCGCTAAAGAACGCGGGGCCTGCCCCGACGCCAAAGACGCTGGCATCGAAGAAAGATTTTCTAACAAAATCGCTATCGCGCCGACCGCTTCAATTTCAATTATCGCCGGCAATTCTTCTCCGGGAATCGAACCCTTCGCCGCCAATTCATTCACTCAAAAAACTTTGACCGGCTCATTCAATGTGCGCAACAAAAATTTAGTTAAAATTCTTGAAGCTAAAGGTAAAAATAGCGAAGATATTTGGTCTTCGATTACGATTAATGAAGGCTCGGTGCAACATCTTGATTTTCTTGATGAACATGAAAAATTAGTTTTCAAAACCGCTCCCGAAATTGATCAAAGATGGATTATTGATTTAGCGGCGGAACGTCAAGAATTTATTTGCCAAGCCCAAAGTTTAAATATTTTCGCCCCCGGTAATGTTTCAAAAAAATATCTTCACGATATTCATTTCAGAGCTTGGCAAAAGGGCTTGAAAAGCCTTTATTATTGTCGCTCCACTTCAATTCAAAGGGCGGATAAGGTTTCAAATAAAACCGAAAAGGACGATATCGATTTTTCTCAACCGGTTGCCAATAATTCAGAAAAATATGAAGAATGTTTAGCCTGTCAATAATTTGACTTGGTAAATTTTGAATTAAAATTTTCACCCTAACCCCTTATAACCCTACATTTATTACAATACTCATAAATCTTACGGGCTATAGCTCTCCCCTTGGGGGGAGCTGAAGCCGTTGATGTTGCAAGTTCTTCTAAAATTTGTAGATGTGTAAGCCCTTGCGGGAGGGGTTAAAAAAATCACGAAATTGTTTTTTTTAAAAATATTAAAATTGATAAATCATTTTATTAAATATTTACATTTACAGATTCACCAATATCTTTTCATTTTTTTATTTAAAGGACTAAAAACTTAAATTTTATAAATTTCTTTTGAATTTACTTGAAAATAAAAATATTTAATGATTTTATATTAAGATGTTTAATATCGAATTAACTTGAGAATAGATGCTTTTGCAATTTAAGTTTGGTATAATTTATAATCGAATATTTTAAATTGCCGATTGCGGGTTTTAATAAAATTTTAGCGTCCCGATCGGGTTTTCATAATCTCAAATTAGCAATATTTAAATTATTCGCCTTTAATTTTGATTATTAAATTAAATTCAAAATTTTAACTTTTACTTTTTGGAATAGATTATGAAGCAGGTGAGGGCAATGTTTTCTAGATCAACATATACAACAAAACAAGAAACCACCACCTCCCCCACTGTTTCTGCAACAATAGTTGAAAATAAACAAGCTTCTAGTAATCGTAGCGATTTATATTCTGTTGCTACTGGGAATGAACCAGAATTACCAAAATTCCGCGCTGTTTCGCAGTCTACCATGTTTTTAGCAGGAGCAGAGCAGACTGAAAAGGAAAGGCGAGATAGACTTATTAAAGCAGGCTCGGATTATTACATTAAAGAAGAAGAAGCAAGACAAGCTGCTGCAAGACAAAAAGAAGAAGAAGAAGCAAGACAAGCTGCTGCAAGAGAAATAGCACTTGAAAGAATGATGGGATTGTCGATCAAAAAAAAATCGCCTATAACACCACAATCAAATACCGACAACTTAACAGAAAATCAAGCTAATGAAGAAGAACAATCAAATAATAACGAGCCCAAGACATCACCTAGAGAAAAAACTCCCCGACAAGAAGACCCTTTAGACACCTCAGAAACTGGAGCGGCACTTACAGCAAATCCCCCAAAAGCGCATACCACTCACTTCAGTCTAAGCGTTAAAAGAAAATTCATTGGGGAAAAAGAGGGAGCGGCGAAAGATTTGATGGAGGCGGAGGAGGAGGCTAGAAAAGAAGCTGAAGCTAAAGCGGCGGCGGAGGCGACAGAGAGAGCTAAAAGAGAAGAAGAAGAGAAAGCGAAGGAGGCGGAGAGAGCTAGACAAGAAGAAG
>JBIIFQ010000194.1:0-2821 GCA_044237235.1 Rickettsiales bacterium | reverse complement strand
CAAAGATGGCGATTTCTTGATTTTATTTTTAAAATAAAAGATATTTTCTCTCATACAAAATATCTTTGCCCCTCACCCTAACCCTCTCCCCACAAGTGGGGAGAGGGGATAATGACGATAATTTCTTAAACTAAAAATGAAATTAAAAGAATTTTAAAATTTAAAATAATATCAATCTTTAAAATAAAAAATTACAAACATTTTTTCCCTCGAAAGTTAAAGAAAAAAATTCCTTCCAATCCCCTCTCCCCACTTGTGGGGAGAGGGTTAGGGTGAGGGGTCTTCGAAATCAAAATGAAATTTTCAATTGAGAAAGCGACGAAGCAATGAGAAACAAAATCAAGAAATCGTCTTTTTTGAAATTTTTCTCTTTTTTAATTTTTGATATAATCTTAAAATCGTTGTTGCTGTAAGTTTTTTAACCCCTCACGGCTCCCGATTTGCAACTACCGTTGCAATCGTTCGCCCGCTCTCCCTCAAGGGGAGAGCTATGGCACCGAAAGTTTGATGAGTTTATTTATAAAATGTAGGGGTGTAAGCCCTCAAGGGGGGAGCTACAGCCCACAAGCGTTGTAAGCCCATAGCGGGAGAATTGATTACAAATTGCGTTTAAAAATTATTTTACAAGACCTCAAGCACGAATGATGCAAAAATACCGATCAACATAGGAAAGTAGGTTTCTATCAAATGATATCTCCACGCATTTATTTTAATAAATCGCACCTCGGATTTTTCTTTTCTACTTTCCAAAATTCCCCCAATTTCTTTTGCTTTTTCTATTATTTTATTTTTATGTGCCTCAACTTCTAACTTAATTATTTTTAATTCCTCTTTGATTTCTTCAATTCCTTCTAAATTTTTAATTTTTAATTCTACTTTTTCAATTTTTTTTCCCGTTTGTTCAATATTTTTTTTAATCGATGTCCGTAAACTCCACCAAATCCCAATAATCCCATTCTTTTTATTTTCATCTCCAATCATTGTCGGAGGGTCAATTTTATCGTTTAAATATTTTCTTTCAAACTCTTTATGTCTAATTGTAAGATTCCTAGTGTCGTGGTATACAAAATCTTCATGTGCCAACCAAATGAAGTGAACTAAGTGATAACCGACAATACAAAGCAAAAAAAGGTCTATCATCTCAGGATCTGTATGCTCAAATTCCAAACCTAAAAAAGAAGATTTATCCGTTAAAGTCGCCCCGCTTAATTTGTAAAACAAAGCTATTACTGAAAAAATTAATAAATTTCTTCTAACGCGAAGAGTGTTTTCGTTAAATTCTTCGAATGTGGAATATTTTTCAACCTTGGCATGATCTTCTTGCTTAATTATATCCGAATTTTTTTTCTCACTCATTTTTAATTAATTTAAAATATCAAAATCATAACTTATCATAGGAAATTTTTTCAATTTTAGCACCGCCGTGAGTAACGGCGCCATAGCGCGGGGAGCCTACTGTTTGACTGTATTTCCACAATGCTCCCGAAGTGTAATCATTAATTCTTGGTTGCCATAATTTGCGACGATTATTGATTTCTTCATCAGAAATTAACACATCGATCGAACCATTTTGGGCGTCGATTTTAATTTTATCGCCATTTTTTAATAGTGCGATGACTCCGCCCACTGAGGCTTCTGGGCTAACATGTCCAACGCAAAATCCTCTTGTTCCACCCGAAAATCTGCCATCGGTGATTAGTGCAACTTTGTTGCCCATGCCCTGCCCGTAAATCGCCGCCGTAGTCGCCAACATTTCACGCATTCCCGGACCGCCTTTGGGTCCTTCATAACGAATTACCAAAACATCGCCCTCATGATATTCCTTACGCTCAACTGCTTGAAAGCACTCTTCTTCCGAATCAAAACAACGAGCATTGCCGATAAAAACTAAATCATCATCTTGCATTCCCGCCACTTTCACCACGGCGCCATCGCTAGCTAAATTGCCTTTTAGCACTACAACCCCGCCCGTCGGCGATAATGGCTTGCTCGGCAAATAAACCACATCTTGTTCGCTGTTAAATTTTATATCGCGTAAATTTTCCGCCATGGTTTTGCCGGTGACGGTTAAGCAATCGCCGTGAATAAAGCCGGCATCGAGTAAAATTTTTAAAATCATTTGCACTCCGCCCGCTTCATATAAATCTTTGGCGACATATTTTCCACCTGGTTTCATGTCGGCGATGTAAGGAGTTTTTTTGAAAATTTTGGCGATTTCAAAAATATCAAAATCGATTCCGCATTCATTAGCGATTGCCGGCAAATGCAAGACAGCGTTGGTTGATCCGCCCGTCGCCGCCACAATTGTTGCGGCATTTTCCAAAGCTTTGCGCGTCACGATATCGCGTGATTTAATGCCAAGTTCAATCAAATTCATCACCGCTCTTCCCGAATGATAAGAATATTCGTCCCTTGATTCATAAGGCGCCGGAGCTCCTGATGATCCCGGTAAAGCTAAGCCGATTGCCTCAGAAACGCATGCCATGGTGTTGGCGGTAAACTGCCCGCCACACGCTCCAGCTGTGGGGCAAGCCACTTTAGTTAAATGAGCTAAATCTTCTTCCGACATTTTGCCAGCATCTCTTTGACCTACAGCCTCAAAGACATCAACGATAGTAACATCTTTGCCTTTAAATTTTCCCGGCAAGATCGAACCGCCATACATAAAGACCGAAGGGATATTGAGACGACACATCGCCATCATCATTCCCGGTAAAGATTTATCGCACCCAGCCAAGCCGACCAAGGCGTCATAGCAATGTCCACGCACCGTTAATTCGATTGAATCCGCAATAACTTCGCGCGAAACTAAAGATGATTT
>JBIIFQ010000193.1:0-2830 GCA_044237235.1 Rickettsiales bacterium | reverse complement strand
GATCAACTGGACGTTTTGGTTCTGGGATGAAGGCATCAACTGCATCCATCAAAGCTTGGATTGATGGCTCACCAAGTTCTGAAGTATCGCCTCCTAAAGCTTTTAAAGCTGAACCTTTAATGATTGGAATTGTGTCGCCTGGGAAATCATATTTGCTTAATAATTCTCTAACTTCCATTTCAACTAATTCAAGAAGTTCTTTATCTTCAACGGCATCGACTTTATTTAAAAATACTACGATAGCCGGAACACCAACTTGTTTGGCAAGAAGAATATGTTCACGAGTTTGAGGCATTGGACCGTCAGTTGCCGAAACAACAAGAATTGCACCATCCATTTGAGCAGCACCAGTGATCATGTTTTTTACATAATCAGCGTGTCCTGGACAATCTACGTGAGCATAATGACGAGAGTTAGTTTCATATTCAACGTGAGCGGTGTTGATGGTAATACCACGCTCTTTTTCTTCAGGAGCAGCATCGATTTGATCATAAGCTTTTTTTTCTGCTAAACCTTTTTTGGAAAGATAATTCGTGATAGCAGCGGTTAAAGTTGTTTTACCATGATCTACGTGACCGATGGTTCCGATGTTAACGTGCGGTTTATTGCGTTGAAAGGTTTGTTTGGACATAATATTTGTAATTTATTATTTAAATTTATTGATCAAGAATCTTATCTTACCAAAATATTAACGATAAAAATTCGTTATTTCATTTTTAATGAAATCTCAATTAAGAGAAATTACGAACTAAAAAATTTTTAAAGAAAATCAGTTAAACTTTCTCAAAAGCTTTAAAAAAATTATATATTATTTTTGTTTATAAAAAATAATTTTTTAAAAGGTTTTGTTTTTTATTCTATTTAAATTTTATAAATATTAAAATAATTAGCAAGAATAAATAATTGATTTAAAAATATACAAAAATAATACTCTTTAAAATTTAACGAGGTAAAGATTATTTAAACTTTAAAATATTATGCAAGTATTTTTTCAAAAATTTTTATTGGGTATAAAATTTTAAAATTATTTATGTTATTTATCCTATTTTAAATTATTATTTTTATGCTGCACTATCTCCACCACTACCACCATCTCCATCTCCACCCCCATCATTGCTCTTGGTATTTTTATCCCGCTTTGCTGCTAATTGAGAAGTTGCTCCTCGCTTGACAAGTCTCGCTCCTCTTTTTTGAACAGCACGAACCGCGGAAGTTAATTGTTTTAACATTGCAAATCCACTTGCTCCTCCCTTAACATCAATATTTTCACCAGTAAGTTTTGAAATAACTTCAGGAATTTCGTCCATGAATTGTGCCAGAATATATAAAAATAATGCTGTTTTTAAAATCAATATTACTCTTAACTGCACCTTTCCTGCCTCAAGAATATTTGCTATTGATGGCAGACCGATGTTTAATAATTCAAAGCCTGAGTTGTTTTTTTCTCCAAACTTACTCATGCCCAACAAACATGAAACATTTGTATCCAATGGATTTATCAGATCTGAATAGCCGACTTGTGAACAAGTTTTTTTATCATACACTAAGCTTAGATTAGAATTTTTTATACAATATTCATTACAATTAGCCTGATCGCCCGCTGATCCAAAAATAATTTGCTCTGAAAGGGTTATAAATATTGATAAATATGCGAATAGCACAATTGGAGAAAGCGCAAATGACATTAAATGTGTTAGCCATGCATCAAAAATACTCTTGGTTCTTTCAAACAAAACTAAAGGTATTATTATTGGAGAAATGAAAACATATATTATTATGGCAAATGCACTACTAATAAAAATATGCATCGCTCTAATTGTTGCGCTTATTAGAGTAAATGCAATTATAAGAACTGAGAACGAGACAATTACTCCGATTCCTCCAGTAAAAAAAGCGGCCACTATTAATGTGAATACTACCGTGCCATTATTGCCCGGTTTGTAATTCATATATTTCATTATTTTGCAATCGAGAGTGTCCCAAATCATCAGATAATCTTTACCCGGTGGATATATAGCAGCACTTCTTATCAAGCTTCCTGGTAACACTGCTGGGGTTGTTACTCCTTCAACTGTCACAGCATCCTTTCCCCCCAATCTATATTGATATCCAAAATTGCAGGAATCTCTTTCGTTATTAGTTTGCAATTTAAAAAATATTCTAGAAATTTCATTTGAACCATTATAAATGCCATCAAAAAATATAGTTTTCCAAGCATCTCCATTTACAAAATAAACAACAATAGCAATTTTTATTATATAAATTAAAAAGTCTTTTCTATTCTCTAAGTCAACTTTTCCTATTAATAATTTAAAACCAAATAATGTTATAGATATTACCAAAACTATATTTATAATTATTTTTAATCTTTTTTGTAATTTTTCAAAAAAAGAAATTTCTTTAACTTTATTGCCGACTTTATATTGAACTTGAGTCCTACCTTTTTGGAAACTTACATAATTATCTTCAAAACATTCATTATTAGAATCACCAAAAGTTCCATTCAAACATTTGCTATGACCAAAAGTATTGGTGAAAATATTTGCCATTGTTTCTTTAAGGCATTGAACTATTGGTGCCGAGAAATTAGTTTGTTGCCCCAATAACAAACCCCCATTATAACTCTGACCTCCGCTATTTAC
This sequence comes from Rickettsiales bacterium, assembly GCA_044237235.1. Classification (GTDB taxonomy): domain Bacteria; phylum Pseudomonadota; class Alphaproteobacteria; order Rickettsiales; family UBA1997; genus CAILUF01. The sequence continues at coordinate 188 of JBIIFQ010000193.1, read as the reverse complement.
ACTTTTTATAACTCCATTTTGCGAGTCTCCTACAAAATCTATACAAGCTTTTGAATAATAGGGACTTAATAAATCTGCATCTGGGAAATATGGTTTATTCCCTAAAATCGTACAATGCGTGAAAAATTGACAATAGTTTTTTAACTTTCCCGCATTGCCATTAATAGAACAATTTGGATTTCTTATTT
>JBIIFQ010000025.1:0-10564 GCA_044237235.1 Rickettsiales bacterium | reverse complement strand
CATCTTCGAATCACCAAATAAATTTCGGCAATTATTTTCACCTTAAAAAATTATTTTATATCAAAATAAACTTTAAAGAAAATAAATTAAAATTGGAGAAAAAATGAAAATAGCAAAAAATTTAATCGAATTAACCGGAAATACCCCATTAGTTCAAATCAATCGTCTCAACGTTTCAAATGCTCAAGTTGTGGCAAAATTAGAATATTATAATCCAACTAATTCGGTCAAGGATAGAATTGGCGTTAATATGATTTTGAAGGCTGAAGAGCGAGGATTAATCGATCCTAAAACAACGGTTTTAATCGAACCGACCTCTGGCAATACAGGAATTTCCTTGGCTTTTGTTTCGGCAATTAAAGGCTATCGTTTAATTTTAACCATGCCCGAGTCCATGTCAATCGAACGCAGAAAGGTCCTTAAAGCCTATGGCGCTGAATTGGTTTTAACCGAAGGAGCGAAGGGAATGAAGGGTGCAATTGCCAAAGCTGAGGAGCTTAATCGCGAAATAAAAAATTCGATTATTCTTCAACAATTTGCCAATCAAGATAATGTTGAGATACATCAAAGAACCACTGCCGAAGAGATTTGGCGCGATACCGATGGCAAAATCGATATTCTTGTTGCTGGCGTCGGAACTGGCGGAACGCTTACGGGTATTGCCTCGATTATCAAAAAACGCAATCCAAATTTGAAAGTGATTGCGGTTGAGCCAAAATCAAGCCCAGTTTTGTCGGGAGGTGAGGCGGGTCCACATAAAATTCAGGGAATTGGAGCGGGATTTGTGCCACCGATTTTACAAACTAATTTGATCGACGAAGTTTTTACGGTATCAAACGAAGATGCGGTTAATACCGCAAGACAGCTTGCGCTTAAAGAAGGAATTTTGGGTGGAATTTCTTCGGGCGCTAGCGCTTTTGCGGCACTTGAAATTGCTAAACGTCAAGAGAATGCAGGAAAATTGATTGTTTTTATTTTGGCTTCGTGGGGCGAGAGATATATTTCCTCGATTTTATTTGAAAATATTGAAAATTAAATTATGAAAATTGAATTTCTTGAAAATATAAAAAATAAAGATCCGTCGGCAAAAAATTATTTGGAAATAATTCTTTGTTATCCCGGCGTTCACGCCATTTTTTTACATCGTTTGAGTCATGTTTTGGTCAAATTAAATATTCCAATTCTGCCCCGATTTATCGCCAATCTAAATCGTTTTTTTTCTGGAATTGAAATACATCCCAGCGCAATAATTGGAAAAAATTGTTTTATCGATCATGGCATGGGCGTTGTAATTGGCGAAACTGCTATTATCGGAAATAATGTCACGATTTACCAAGGAGTAACTTTGGGAGGGCGATCTTTGCAAAAAATTAAACGCCATCCAACTATTCAAGATAATGTTATTATTGGTGCTGGGGCAAAAATTCTTGGCCCAATTGTGATTGGTGAGGGCTCTAAAATTGGAGCTGGTGCCATAATTATTGAGGATCTAAAAGTGAATTCAGTAATGGTCGCCAAAACTGCCGAAGAAATTGAAAGAAAATAAAATTATTATTTTTTTAACAAATTATTTTCGAATGGAAATTTCTGCGACTTAACGTCGTGACAAAAATTTTTCACCGCATCGGCAATTTTTTGCGATAAATTTTCGTAATGAGTAACGAATTTTGGTTTAAATTCCTGATTTAATCCAAGTAAATCATCGATTACTAAAACTTGCCCGTCGCAATCAGCAGAAGCTCCAATCCCGATTGTTGGAATTTTTAAATTTTGCGAAATTTTGCTAGCAAGTTCGGCGGGAACTGCTTCGATTACAATGCTAAAAGCTCCAGCTTTTTCAAGTTCTAAAGCGGTTGTGAAAATTTCTTGTGCCGATTTTTCATCGCGACCTTGATAGCGATATCCGCCAATTTCTTTAACATGTTGAGGCAATAATCCGATATGTCCCATCACATTTATTTGATTATCAACTAAAAATTTTACGGTTGGAGCTAAATCGCGAGAAGTCTCTATTTTAATAGCGTCGCAACCAGTTTCTGCAATAACTTTTTGTGCATTTTTTAAAGCTTGAGCGGGAGAATTTTCGTAAGTGTTGATGGGTAAATCGACCACAATTAAAGCATTTTCGCAAGCTTTTTTTACCGCTTTGCCATGATTTATCATCATTTCTAAAGTGGTTTGCGTAGTGTCTTTATGCCCGTAAATAGCCATTCCAAGCGAATCACCGACCAAAATTATATCGCAATATTTGTCTAAAATTTTTGCGATCGGATAAGAATAAGCGGTAAGGCAAATTATTTTTTCTTGTGATTTTTTTTGTAAAATTTGAGCAATTGAAATAGTCATTTTATTTTAGAATGATGGTTGCACGACTTTATCAGAATTTTCTGATTTATTCGATGTATTTTTGATATTTTTATCTTCCGTTGAAGAATTATTTTCAATAATTTTAGTTTTGGCATTAGCCTCTTCTGCATTTGCAGTTGTTGGCTTTTCAGCATTTTCATTTGCGATATTTTGTGAAGTATCCGTGTTTTTGGCATCTTCGGGTTTGTTAATTTCGATGATTTGAGTTTCTTCGATAACTTGATTCTCGATTGTTACCTCTTCGTCACTGCTTATTTTATATTTCTTTGCGATTTTATTTTTTTTGGCAATCTTTTTTTCTTCCGACTGAGTTAATAATTTATTGTTTAAATCTTGATTATTAATGCGTTCTAATCCAAGATATTGACGGGCTTGATTAAGATTTGAAACATAACCAACATCGTCAAAAAATCCCACCACATTTGTAGCAATATTTATCGGTATTTTCTTTTCTTTGGAGCCCGATAAAAATATAGTATTCAAGGTGCCATTGATACTTTCATCCTTTAAGAAAATAATGCCCGAAAAAATTGAATTCATAGCGGGGGCGCTCAAACTAATTGAAAAATTACTATTCTTCTCGCCTCTTAGACGCACAAAGCCTTTGCCTTGAAGAAATTGTGATGAAGATTGAGGATTTTCAAGTACTTTTTCGGGATCGGATAGTTCATTAGCGAACTCTTTAATTGAAAACATTTTTTTAACTAAGTCAGTTAAACCATAACCATCAATCCTCGGAGCCGAAATTGCTAGGCTAATTTCCGAATCAATTTTGTTTTTAAATTCTTCAACCGATCTTGCGATTCCAACGATATTTCCAGATATATTAGCCACGCCATCAATTGATTTTACATTGTAAAAATCGTCAAGAATTTTCTTAAGATTACAAGATTTACATGAAAATAATCCGTTAATAATCTTATTGTATTTTATATCGCATAAACCTTTATATTCAAAAGCTCCGTCATATATTTTCATCAATAGTTTTGACTGCCCAAAAATACCATTTTTTACAGAATTTTTATAATCAAATTCGGTAATTAATTTATCATCTAAATTAATTTCTTTGGCGGTGATGTCGATATTTCCCGTAAATCCCTGAAGCGATGGTAATTTGTAGAATTTATCGAAAAGACTCGAGGAGTGAATGGTGTTTTCGTTATTTTGATTATCGCGCAATTTTAATTTAATTTTTTCGGCATTTAAAGTTATGTTACCAATTTGATTTTTATCACTAATATCAACGTTAAATTCGATATCAAAAATATTGTCCGCCGAAGTAAAATTAGATTTAGGAAATTTAAAATAACCTTGACCAAAATTTAAATTAATATTTTGATTTTTAAATTCTTGATTTTGGTATTTTAGATTTTCAAAATTTAAGTTGATGGAGTAGTCGGAATAGACCTGATTAAGCCACAATAATTTATCAAATAAAATCCCTTCATTAAAATAAATATTGTCGACGGGAATTGAGATATATTTATCAAAATCAAATTCCGAAACCTTTATATTTGTAAGGACGGAGCGACTTTTCTCCTTATCATTCAAAACAAGATTGCCGAAAAATTCGGTTTTTTTGTCGTTAAGATTGACGTAAAAATTTTTGAGATTGATGTTGGCTGGGCTTACTTCTATATCAGAATAAAAGTTATAATTTTTCAAATTTTCCATTTTGATATTGCTTGAACTGAGTTGAAGCCATTTAAAAAGTTCATTCAAAGAATCGCCTTTGCCATCAACGGAGCCAATAAATTTTGAATTCATTTCTGATTCTTCAAAAACTCCACTTACCCTAAACTCAGAATTACCGGGAAGCCTGAAAGACAAAGGTGAAAGCAGTGCCTTATTGTCATTGGCAACGCTACCATAAAGCTTTATATCTTCAACTTTACCTTCATATAGATTGGCATTTTTAATCAAAATTTCTAAATTAATATCGTAATCTCGTGCCTCTAAAATTAAATCGGAAATGTTGCGTTTTTTAACTTTCAAAATCGGAGATTTTATAACAACCTTTTTTATTTCAGCTTTCGACGAAGTTTCTTCGGCATTAATTTGAGCATTTTCAATTAATTTGGCTTTTTCTTTTTCTTTAGCAATTTTTTTGGCAGGATTTTCAGTTGACCAAATCTCATCTAAATTGATATCATCTATATCAAAATGAATGTCGGCGGTAAAAATTTTTTCGGATAAACCTAAATAAACTTTTCCTATTCCATTTAGAATGTTTGAATTGACAACCATTTCTTTCAAATCAATGTTTTTTCCGTCGCTATAAAGTTCAGAAGTTAATTTGATTTTTTCACCGTTATAACGCAATTTAGAAGAGAATAAATCGCTTTTTGAAATAATAGATCTATAAAAACTTCTTAATTCGTAAATCTCGCATTCCACTAATCCGCTAAACTTAGTTTTCAAGGGTCCATTTAAATTTTTTTCTAAAAAATTACCACTTATTTTTAAACTAAAAGCTGGAGAGTTTAAAGAAAAAAATGAAGTATTTTTCTCTTTTTTGTTTTGATCAAATTTAGCGGAAATTTTAAATTCATTTTCGATGCCTTGGCTTATAAAAAATCCATATCCATCGATTATATTTTCGGTATAAGTAACTTTAGAATTAATATTAATAATTTCTTTAGAGGCTCCGTATTCATTGTAAAAAGTGATTTTGGAATCGTTTAATTGCAAGCTGGGATTAATCGCTAGTCCGATAGCAACAGTTTCCATGTCGTTAATTGGAAATAATTTAGAGCTAATGTCGCCACCAGGGGGTGGATTTTGATTAGCAGGTGTCGGGGTTTTTTGAAAATTTTCTAAAGTTTTGGCAAAATCACTATTTTCAATTTTTTTCAAAATCTCAGGCTGAGCTATCTCAATTATAGCTTCACTCGCAATAATTTTCTTAATAAGTTGACGGCTATTAGTTCTAAAAATTGGAAAAATTATTTTTAAATCTTTGGCATAAATATTATAAAAATTATTACTTTCATTGCGTTTATTTGACAAGGCATAATTTTCAATAAAGACATCGTGAACAGTTATGGATGGCGACGGCAAAAGGCTAACTTCAAGATTACCGCGAATTGAAATTGTTGATTGAGTGAGTTTGCTCAATCTTTGCGTTAAATCATATTTTAACTTTGAAGTATCTAAAAAACTCGGAAAAACTATTACGAATGCAAATATGCATGAAAAAATAATAATACCGATTTTAAAACCTTCGGATCTAACAAAAGTTTTTAAAAGTCCGGGTATTTTTTTGTAAAAATTAATGATAGTTTCTAATGAAATTTTTTTCATTTAATTATTAATTTTTTGAATATCGAAAATAATGTTTTCGGTATTTATAATTTCTTTTTTGTGCTCCAACGAAAAAAATATTATAAGAAATAATAGCAAAGTTATAAACATAACAGCGCTATTAAAAAAAAGATTTTTGCTCGGAGATAAATTTCTATCGTCGCCTAAATTTATAAGAGTGTGTTTTTTAACTTCTATATTTGAACGAAGCGATAATTCTTGAATTTTTTCATTAATTATTTTGCCGTTAATTTTTAAATATTTTCCATAAGATTTGATTAATCCAGGGATGTAAATATTTTTGGCAATTTTTTCGATATCATTATTTTCCAATAATTTAATGTCGTTAGATCTAACTTTTAAAAAATTTGCTATTTCTTTTATCTCAATTTCAGATTTTTCGCGATTAAGACGCAGTAAGTCGCCCAGCGATAATTGATCGAAATCATTATTGATATTTTTGTTAATTACATTAGTGTTTTCCATTTTATAGATCGGTGTTAATTAATTTTGATAAATTCAATGTTGCCTCGGTAATCGCAATATTTCCAGCATTTTTAGACATTTTAAAAAGAATTTCTTTTTCCGTAAATAATCTGTTAAAAATTTCATTGATTTTTTGAATAGTGAAATCTTTTTCTTCGATAACAATTGCCGCTCCTTTTTGCGCTAGAAAATCGGCATTTTTTTGTTGATGATTATCGGCGGATTTGGCAAAAGGAATTATTATCATTGGTTTTTTTGCCATGCAAAATTCAAAAATTGAAGATGAGCCAGCGCGCCCTATTACCAGATGTGCGTCATCAATTAATTGTGCCATATCTTCAAAAAAACTATCAACAATTACATTAATATTAAATGATCTATATTCCTCGAAGGTCGATTCAACTAATTCTGAGCGACATTGCTGAATAACTTGAATATTTTCTTTAATATTTTCCGAGAAATTAAAAAATGCTTTTGGTAAAATTTCGCTAAAAATTTTCGCTCCTCCCGACCCGCCAATTACCAGTATTTTAAACATTTTTTCACGTTCCTCAGTCGGATAAAAATCAGAATTTAATAAAATGTCATAACCCAATTTGTTATCAACAATTTTATTTTCTTCAAAATTCGGTAAATAATATTCTTTGTCATGAAGTTTAATTATTTCTTCGCGAATTGGATTGCCGGTAAAAAAAGTTTTATTTTTAAATTCAGCTTTAACTCCGCTAGTTTCTTGGAAGGAGAGGGCGATTTTTTTAGCAAATTTTGCAAAAATTCGATTAACTTTTCCCAAGTGAGCATTTTGTTCATGCAGAATTATTTTACGATTTGTGATTACCGATGCAATTAGCATTGGAAAGGTTGCGTAGCCACCAAAAGCATAGACATAATCTGGGCGCAATTTAGCAATAAAATATAAAGATTTTATTACTCCAAAACTAATTTTTATTAAACCTTTTATCAAAGAAAAAAGTGATTTTTTAAATTGGGAACTGTTGATAATAAGTGTTGGAAAGGCATCATTACTTTTTACATAATTGTAAATTTTTGCATCACCAAAAAACAATGTTTGATGATTTTGTTGATGTAATAAATTAGCTAAACAACGGGCAGGAATTATGTGTCCACCAGTCCCACCACTAACAATAAATATTTTTTTTGACATTTTACAATTGAATTTCTTGACAAAAAGTGAATTATATTTAGCTTTTTAAATGATTTATAAAATTTTCCAAATGTTTTTTAATAAAATTATGAAAAAAATTATTAATAAAAAAATTCGTCATTTTATCGATTTAAATGAAATCGAAAAATCACAACTCCAAGAAATCATTAAAATTGCCAGAAAACTTAAGAAAAATCATGATATAGCTAAACATTCCAAATTGCTACCTCATAAAAATTTGATGATGATTTTTGAAAAAACTTCAACCCGAACTCGAACTTCATTTGAAGTGGCAATTAGCCATCTTGGAGGCAATGCTGTCGTAATGAATAAAAATGATATGCAACTGGGGAAGGGCGAAACTATTGCTGATACAGCCAAAGTTTTGTCGCGCTATGTTGATTTTGTAATGATACGTGCTAATTCGCATGAGGCAATTTTGGAACTTGCAAAAAATTCGCAAGTGCCGGTAATTAATGGCTTGTCGGACTTTTCGCATCCTTGTCAAGTTTTGGCAAGCTTGATGACAATCGAAGAGCATTTTGGTAAAATCGCTGGCAAAAAATTAGTGTGGTGCGGTGATCAAAATAATGTTTTGAATTCTTATATTCACGCTTCAAAAGAATTTGGATATGAGCTGGCAATTGCCTCGCCTGAAGAAATTGATTTTAGTGTTGAAGAAATTGCCAAAGCGCGCAAAAAAGGTGCCAAAATTTCACTTCATCATGAAGCTAAAAATGCCGTTAAAGACGCCGATGTTATTATTACCGACACTTGGTTTTCAATGGGCGATGAATCAGAAAATAACGATGCTCTACGTCAGAAAAAAATTAATTTATTATCGCCTTTTCAAGTTAATGAAAAATTGATGAAACATGCCAAAAAAACTGCAATTTTTACTCATTGCTTGCCGGTTTATCGTGGCAATGAAGCGACTGCGGAAGTTGTTGATTCTAGTCGTTCGGTAATTTTTGACGAAGCTGAAAATCGTTTGCATATTCAAAAAGCGATTTTACTTTGGGTTAGTAAATCTTAAGATTTTAAAACTTAAGACCAATGTTGCAAATATTCGGCAAAATGCTGTTTTTCCGCAGATTTTTTTGTTAAAAATTCACGTAAATCATCTTTGCATTTTGCCAAATTTTCCTTGCTTAAAGAGCCATTATGATGCTGATAAATTAAATATAAAAGATAGGTATTAATCACGTCGGTTTCGCAATAATTACGAATTTCTTGTAAGCGTCCCGCGTCAAACATTTCCATCACTTGCGAGCCATCCACTCCAATTTTTCCGGGTAAATTAAATGCACAACATAATTCATTCATTTTTAATCGAGCTGAAGCGCCGAAATCGGAAAATGCATCCGCTAAATCGCAATGCCAATCGAGGCTAAATTTTTGATTATAATTATTCCATTTATCGCCACTTTTATAGAGCCAGCCCGCTTCAATTTCATGCTTCATTGCCGAATATTTTAAGACGGGTAAATCAAAATTTTTACCATTAAAACTTACTAATCTTGAAAATTTTTTCTTTAAATAGCTAAAAAATCCTTTAGTTAAATCGGCCTCCGAACTTAATAGCTCTCCACCCGAACGAATATCGATCAAATTATAATATTCTTGACCATTATTATCGCGAATTATTTCGGCTTCAATAAAACTAATGGCAATAATTTGATGAAAAACCTGACGTAAAAAACTATTTTTTTGATCAGTGATATCAAGGTGATATTTGGTTAATTTGTCCCTGATTTCATTGATTTCAGCACTTTCAATTTTTAGTAAATTTTTAGCGGTTTTTATATCGGGAATTGTTTCTATGTCGAAAACAAATAAATTTTGATGTTGCATTTAAATTTAAATTTTATGGAATTATTGATAATTTCTTTATTATGGATTGATTTTAATAAAATTTTTTTTATAAAGTATAATAATTAATTAACTAAATTTTTTAAAAAAATGCAAGCAATAGTTCTTCATAAAGTAGGCGCTCCAGAAAATTTGAAAATTGAAAATGTTGAGGATCCGAAACCTAAAAAAAATGAAGTGATTGTCACCAATAAAGCAATCGGTATTAATTTTTTTGATCACGCTTTTAGAAGTGGTCAATATAAATTAAGTAAATTGCCCGCAATAATTGGGGTTGAAGCATCTGGAGTTATTTCTGCGCTCGGAGCTGAAGTAAAAGATTATCGAGTTGGCGATCGAGTTGCTTATATGAATTCTGGCATCGGCGCTTACGCTGAAAAAAAAGCGGTGAATGTTTATAATTTAATTCCCGTTCCCAATGATATTACTGACGAGCAAGTTGCATCAAGCCTTCTGAAGGGGTTGATGGCTCATACTTTGCTCCATCGAGTTTATATCGCTTCGATGGTAAAAAGAATATTAATTCATTCGGCAACAAGTGGCGTTGGACATATTTTATGTCAATGGGCAAAATATTTAAATATTGAAATAATCGGTACCGTTGGTTCGGATGAAAAAATGGATTATGCTCGTTCAATTGGTTGTTCTTATGTAATAAATTACAGAACGCAAGATTTAGTGGCGGAAGTAGCTAAAATAACGGATTATGCTGGGGTTGGTATTGTTTATGATTCGGTCGGAAAAGATACTTTAAGTAAATCATTGGAGTGCTTGTGGGCGATGGGAGTTTGCGTGAGTTATGGTGAAACCTCGGGTGCTTTTGAGAATTTTAATTTAGACTCCTTGGTCGATAATTCACTTTTTATAACGCGTCCAGCCCTTTCCAAATATAAGGCAAATCGAACAGAATTAATTCTGGGTTCAAATGAAGTTTTTGCGGCTTTAAATAAGGGAATAATTCGGCCAAAAATTAACAATTATAAATTTAAAGATGTGGTTAAGGCTCATCGTGATATTGAGTCTAAAAAGACTATGGGCTCATTGATCCTAACATTTTAAAAAATCTACTTAAAAAATCTACTTTTGCTTCAAATTTCGTCGTTATTTAGTTTTTTTAGCTCGGGCATGTATGTTTAGATACATTTCCTCGCCAAAAAAACTAAATGCCTAGAAATTTTTTGCAAAAGCGATTTTTTTGTTACGCAAATTTAGCTTAAGAAAAAAGGTACCAGGTTACTTTTTGCTTGAAAACGCTTCATCTTTTTCTTCGAAAAAGATTCGCGACTGGGACCGCGTCTCTTCGTTCCTGATCTGCTACGCATTAAATTTGCTAAAGCAAATTTAGGAAGAATTTGAATCGCTTCGGGCGAA
>JBIIFQ010000024.1:0-10581 GCA_044237235.1 Rickettsiales bacterium | reverse complement strand
TTTAGTTTTATGGCTGGAGGCTTCGCAAAAAACTAGCTTTGAACCCGATAATATTGCCGATGGCACCGCAATCACTAAATGGAAAAATATTGCTCCAAATTTATTAGCTAATGATAGGTCAAGATTTGATGCGGTTAAATCTAGTCTAGCGGTTTCGGGTCCAATTTATAGAGAAAATATTGTTAATTCTTTACCCGCTCTTGAAATGAGCTCGAGTCAAAATCGTTGCATGCAGGTCCCAAGCGGTTTTGATGGAAATGGTAAAAATACTACTGTGTTTTTAGTTTTCAAAACTGCCGAGAATTGGTCATCTACGGCAGATTATAGAATGTTATCGAGATGGCCAGCGGGTGCTTTTTATGAAATTAGGGGGACTAATACTCCATTTTCAAATTTAGATAATTTTAGTTTTTTTAATTATTATAATTCAGCAAAAAATAAATTATATATTTTAAATTTAATTATCAATAGATCTGAAAATGTAAATTTTTACTTTAATAAAACACCTCTGCAAAGCATTTCAAGTTCTTGGAATGGGGTTTATAGTAGTTCAGATTTATATATAGGTTGCAAAGCTGGAGCATCTTGGGGTCTTCATAATGCCAATTATCTTGAAATCATAATTTATGACCGAGTCATAACCGACAAGGAAAGAATCGCCATTGAGGAATATCTTTCAAAAAAATGGGGAAATTTTAATTAAAAATTTTACATAAAAATTCTTTAAGATTTAATCCAAAAAAATGCAGCAAAATTTGTAATTCAAAATATTGTGCGATAAAATTGCAATTATTTTAATTACCAAATTTGAAAATATGATAACATCCTTTTATACCGCCTTATCGGCGATAATTCTGATTTTTTTGTCGATAAAAATTATCCAAAATAGAAGAGCTTCGAAGATCCCTTTGGGCAATGAGGGTGATGATTTTTTGCAAAGAAAAATTCGTGCTCACGGCAATTTTATTGAATATACTCCGATTTTTTTGATCATGTTATTGCTGGTTGAAATGGCGGGTTTAAGCAAATATTTTGTTCACTTTTTTGGCATAATTTTTATGGTTGGACGCCTTACCCATGCTTACGGAATAATGATCGCCGAGGTGAGGGCGAAAAATTTTCTTTTCCGCCAAGCGGGTATGTTTTGCACATTTTTTTGCTTGAGTAGTTTGGCTTTGATTTTATTATTTCAATTTGTTAAAAATTCCTAAAGATTTAATTAAAAATTCAATAAAATGACCAAAGAAAAACAAAAAATTGTTATTGTAATTGGGGCGGGTGCGAGCTGATTTATAAATAACGCGGTCAAAGAAATTTTTCACATTCCACATGATGGATTTATAGCCATCAACCCCTCTCAACGCAAAGGAGTTTACGACGCCTTAATGGATGATTTTAAATTAGGATTTTGATTTAATGGTTGTTTTTTGTTAATAATCATCTAATTATTAATTAATTATTGTTTATTTATCACATATTTAACGTTTATATAAATAATAATAATTTTTAAATAAATTAAATAATTTATGATTCCAAATAATTCAAATCAAACCGTTGTTAGTGGAATAAATGCATTAAGTGCCATCATAAGAGATGGTGATGAAATTCCCGAATATTTGATCGAACCTTTATGCAGGACTTTAACTATGCATCAAGCAATAATGACTAATAATACTCAGCTTATAATTAGAGTTATTGAAATTAAAAGTTCTGAAATAAATTTAATTGATGAATTTGATATGTCGGCTCTGCATCTTGCTTCAAGTGCTGGAAATTTGGAGATTTGTAATATTTTAATTGAAAATGGAGCGGATATAAAATTGGAAAACAATGAGGGTTTAAATGCTCTTCATTATGCTTCATTTCAAGGACACTTAGATGTGGTTGAAAGGTTGATCGGTTTAGAACCTAATTTGATAGATAAAAAAACAAAACAAAACCTTACCGCTTATGATATTGCTCTTAAACAAGGTCACCAAGATGTTTGTAATTATTTAAGAGAAGTTGAGGAAGATTTAGAAGCTAAAAGTGCTAAAATAGATAACAAACCCTCAGAAGAAAAAATTAGTGATGCTTGGGAATTATGTAAAAAGGGTCAATTTGAAGATCTTAAATCATTGATTAAAGCCGACAGATCTATATTGTTCGATCACAAATATTCCAAAGCCACTATGGCTGCAGGAGGGGGTTCGTCGGAAAAAACTTTATTTCAGCGTTTAGCTGAAAATGGAAGCAATGAAGCGATAGAAATATTAAGTCAAAATTCAGTACGTGCACATTTTAATCAAACATTCACTATAGAATATCGCTATAAACAAGAAATTGCGGGTGAAGCTGAGGGAATTCCGGCCTTATATCTTGCCGTCCAGAAGGGAAGAAAAGCAATGGTAGAATTTTTAATCACACAATCAGATGTTGATTGCGTTGTTACGAAAAATCCCGAAAATGGTGATCGAAAAAGATATTCACTTTTAGAGGGGGCTTTGAAAGAAGCTAATTTAAAAGGTGGTGATAGTTTTGAGATATTGAAAATTATTACTGGAGATAATCCTGATGGGAAAAAAGCGAATTTTTATAGTTTTAGATTAACTGAAGATGAAAAGCAAAATCAAAAAGTAAGAATTGCTGGAAGATTTCAATCTTATCGTGAAGAAGTCAAGGCGCTTTTGAGGGAAAAATATCCCGCTGAGATTGCGGAAATAGAAAAAATGTCGGATGAAAAAAGAGGTCCCGAGCCTTCGCCTAGTCATGGAGGTGCAAGCAAACCCGGAGCTGGACATATAATTGATGTCTAATTGTAAATAAAAATATTCAAAATTTCTATTGCAATTAACAAATCCTCTTTTTATTATATGTAAATAATTATTTTAAATAAGTTTTTGTTTTTTACGAAATAAATATTTAATAATTATATTGATAACCCATATTCACCAATAAAAAAACTAAAGTTATGTTAAAGTCACCTCTAATCGAAAATCTTACCATGTTTGATACCCTCAGTTTTTCTCAAAAAATGCAAAAAGTTGGCATGACGGAATTGCTTGCCAATGAGCTTGCATACACTCTTCGTGATATGAATGTCGGGCATTTTAACACGCTTTTAACCCGCGAAGAATTTAAAAATTTTGAAAAGGAAATTTGCTTCGAAATCGAAGAGATTCGTGGCGAAATGAAAAACTTAGTAACCAAAACCGAGTTTCAAAATTTTGAAAAGGAAATTCGCTTCGAAATCGAAGAGATTCGCGGGGAAGTAAAGGAAGTTCGCGATGAAATGAAAAACTTAGTCACCAAAACCGAATTCCAAAATTTTGAAAAGGAAATGCGTCAAGAAATTGAATATATTCATGATGATATTCAAGAAATTCGCGTCGAGTTCAAAAATGAAATTGAAAAAATGGTCACTAAAACTGAGTTTAATACAAAAATCAAAAATCTAGAACTAAATATCACAATTAAAATGGGAGCTATTATGGTTGCGGGGATAGGTGTTTTGACAATGATTATAAAAATGTAAAATAATGTTAAGTATTTTTTAAAGAAAGATAAACACCACGATTAAAACACCCAAAATTATGAAAATAAAATATAAAATTTTAATTTTTTTCCTCATCCATTGCTGGATTTTAAATGATTCATGGGCGGAAGTTAAGATTGAGAAAGTTGATCCTCCGATAATTGATAATGTCACGCCAGTTGTGCCTGATCCAGTCAGTCCTCCAACCACCGATAATGTTGCACCCGTTACGCCGGACATAGTGAATCCTCCAATCGCGGATAACGCGCTAGAAAAAACCGTAATTGATTCAAAAATTAATTCATCGATGACGGGTTATGCTTTTGATCCCGAACTTAGCAAAATTAATCCAAATAATTTTGCTATCGGAATAAGTTTGGGTAAAAAATTTGAGGCAAATAATTTGTTTAATTTCTCGGAAAAATATAGCGAATATTTTAAAAATAAATTCATTCTTGCCGAATTATTTTTTAATAAAAATATTAACAGAAAATCAACAATAGGAAAAATTGAAATTGATTCGCTTCAAGGCTTTAGATCTGGGTTTGGAAGTAATTTAAAAAATATTAATTTGCTAATCACGTCAAATATATTTAGTGCTAATTTAAGACCAAATCCATCAAATAATAATAGAAATTTATTGTTATTAATGGGCTTTTCGGCGGGCTATAAATTAAATAAAAAAATAGATTTGCGCTTAAATATTATTTCATCTTTCGGGCAAAAAATTCGAGCATTTAACAATAATTTTAACAATTTTGATTTATCTGTAGCAATAAATTTATAAATACAAAATTCAATAAAACACCATGAAAATAAACCGATTTTTTATATTAATTTTTATAATTTTAAGTACCGAAAATTCTTACGCATTTTCAATTGAAAGTGCCATTGATTTGGCGTTGAAAAATAATCAAGAAATTAAACTTTATGAGCATAAATTAAAAAATTCCAAAAATTATAATTATCAAGCAATTGCCGAATTTTTACCAAAAATATTTATCAATATTCAAAATGGTGAGCGGGTAAATAATAATTTTATTGGCATCAATGAAAATGAACGTAAAAAAAATAAGTTTGGCTCTAAGGAAATAAGCCTTGAACATAGTATTTTTAATGGTTTTTCTTCCTTAATAAATTTAAAAAAAAGTACTAAACAATATTTGGCTGAATTGGCAATTTTAAATGATAAAAAACAAAATTTAGCAATTGAAATTGCCAAGATTTATTCAAATATTTATTGGCAAAAAAAGACTTTAGAAAATTATCAAAAAATTCGCGGGATTAGTGAGAGAATTTTTGATATTGAAAAGAGTAAATTTAATGCCAGATTAATAGATAAGGAGCAAATTATTCAAGCTCAAATTGAGCTGGAAAATTTATCGCAAAAAATTGCCGAAGAGCAATCGAGTTTAATTAAAAATTATCATGATTTTTTGGCATTAACGGGAGTTAAATTTGAAGGCGATAATAATATTAAAATTGCCGAAATTAATTTTAAAAAAAACAAGATTTTAGAAAAAATTAATCAAAATTTTTTATTACAATCAAAATATATAAAATATCAGCTAAGCCTAGATGATATTGATTCCAAAACAAGTGAATTTCTGCCAAAAATTTCTTTAATTGCCAATATTTCTAAGCAAAAAAACAATCTTTATTCAGCAAATAAAGAAATAAATAATCAATCAATTATGTTGAATTTTTCAATTCCAATTTTTCAAAAAGGACTTGAATATATCGATCATAAATCTGCGAAAAATCAAAGCGAAATGATGCTTGATGAATATGAAATTTATAAAAATTATCTTAATGCAGAACTCACCAAAACCGCCGAGGACATCGATTTTGCAATACAAAATTTAAAAATTTGTAATGAAATAACAAATTTTTTAGAAGAAAAAAACCATATTCTTCAAGCAAAATTAAATGCCAAAATTATTGATGCGATAGATTTTTATCGCGGAGAAATTTCTCTTGAATTACAAAAAATTACACAAAATAAATTGCAAAATATTTTGACGGCGTCCCGGTACAAAATCCTTGGATTAGTGGGAGAAATCAATGTTTAAAGACTTTGAAAAAATTAATAATTTTCTGATTTTCAAAAAAATTAAACAAATAATTTTGGTAATTTTTTTATGCAGTTTTTTAATAAATTGTTTAACCATCGCCGTTTCATTTTATTCAATGCAGATTTTTGATAAGGTTTTAAATTCATCGAGTTTACCAACTTTGTTTTACCTCACTTTGTTAACAATAATTTTAATATTTTTTATCAATTTTTTTGGTAATTTTAGAAATGATTTGATGCAGAAAATTAACATCATTATTCAAAAAAAAGTTTTGTTTAAAATTCTACATATAAGCGATATAAATAAGAAAATTTATATTACCCAAAATCTACAAAAAATTAATGGATTTTTTAATAGCAATTCTGCGAATTGTATTTTTGAAATATCATTGTCATTCTTTTATATAATTGCGATTTTTTTAATCAGTCCAATGCTTGCTATATATGCTTTGATAGCTTTATTTATAATAATTATATTTGATAAATTTCATCAAAAAAATATTTTATATTTACAGCAAAATTTGCAGAAAAATCATGAAAAAAATTCGCAAAATTTTTTAATTATTAATCGGGAAAATATTGCGATAAAATTTAATCAAATTATTCAAAATATTTTTCAAAAATGGCAAAATAATTATAAATTCTGTATTAATTTAGAGTTAAATTATTACAAAATTTACAATAAATATTTGGTTGCCAGCAAGAATCTAAGGCTGTTATTGCAAATTCTAGCAACGATGATTTGTGCTTATTTGGTAATAAAAAATCAAATTTCGGTTGGTTCAATAATTGCGGTATCAATTATACTTTCTAAATTTCTTGAGCCATTTACAAATCTGGCAAATAATTTAAAAAATTTTCAAGATTTTATAAAAAATTTCAAAAATATATTTAATGAAATTGATGATGAAAATGATCATGAAAAACAAAATTTATTTTTGTTAAAATCATTTGAAAAAATTACTTTTAATAAAGTTTTCTACCGTCCGCAAGATAATAAAAATTTTATTATTCAAACTGACAATTTTACTATTGAATCTGGAAAAATTATTGCAATTCTAAGTAAGAATGAGTTGGAGCGAGAGGCTATTTATAACTTACTCACTCAAAAATATATTCCAACTTTTGGTGAAATTAAAATTGATGATGTTGATTTGCAAAAAATTCCTCAAAAACAAATATTGGATTTTATTGATTTAATAGAAAATGATCCATTTTTGTTTGATGGTAATATTTTGGAAAATATTGCCAAAATGTCCAATAATTTTTCTGCAGAAAATGTCATTAATTTTTGTAAAAAATTTACTTTTTATTTTGAATTATCAAATTTAAAAAATGGTTTTTTAAGTGATATTAAAGATTTAAATAATCATCAAAAATATTGGGTTGGAGCACTTCGAGCCCTTTATCATTCTCCAAAAATTCTCTTTATTGAAAAATTATTTTTGAATGAAAATTCTCACTTATTTTTTGATTATTTAATCAATTATAAACAATCGCAAAATTCAATAATTTTTATCAATAATCCACCATTGGAATTTTTCAAAAAAACCGACTGCGTAATTATTTTTAAAAATAATTTTATTAATTTAATCAACACCAAAAATTTTATAAATTCCAATGAAAAAACTCCAAAATTACTCACCTAAAAATTATTTTTATTTAACTATATTTGGACTATTTATTTTATTAATATTTATGGCTCCAATTTCTTCAGCTGTAGTTGCCACTGGCAGTTTAAGTTATGATAATAATAAAAAAAATATTCAACATTATGAGGGCGGAATTGTTGAAAAACTTTTAGTTAAAAATGGCGATGAGGTCAGAAAAAATCAAGAAATAATTCGACTATCTTCGATCAAAAATATTGCTGATAAAAAAATAATTCAGTGGAAATTGTTATCGATGATTCTGCAAAAACAGTTTTTAGAATTAGAAGGGAAGGGGATTGATAAAATTGATAATCAGCAAATTCACAATAGAATTAAATTCTTAATTAGCAATTTTTCATCCAATGAAAAAAATGAATTCACCTACTTGGTGGCAAATTCTCAGCAATATTTAAAAGCCACAATTAATAAATATTTAAAAGATATTGAGATATTTAATTATAAAAAAAATAATTTGTTAGAAAATATTGAAATAAACAAAAAAAAATTAAAAATTGTTAGAAACCAAATTTTGATTTATGAGGATTTTGTTGGTAAAAATATCTTAAATCAAAATTCATTATTTGACTTACAGAAACAAGAGTTTGACTTAATTTCACAAATCATAAATTATGGCAATGAAATAAAAATTATCGATAATCAAAAGCTGAGTTTTCGCGAGGAAAATATTGCTAAAATATCGCAAAAAATTCTCGAAACAACGCTTGAAATAAAAATAAATTTAGAGCAAATAAAAATCGCCAATGATATTTTTCAACGTTCGGAAATATTGTCGCCGATTGATGGTTTTGTTGAGAATTTAAAGATTTTTTCGAGTGGTGAAATTATTGAATCGGGTAAGACTATTTTGCAAATTATCCCAAAAAATCCCGATCTAATTATCATTGCTAAGGTTAAAAATATTGATGTTGATAATGTGTTTATTAACCAAAATGTTGAGGTTTTTTTAAAGAATTTTTATGAAAAGAATATTCCAAAAATTTCGGGCTCAATTTTTGAAATATCTAAGGATGTAATTTTCGATGAAAATTTTAAGGATTTTTATTTCGAAGTTAAAATTAAAATTGAAGATTTCTCGGGATTTATAAAATCTCAAAACCTTTCAGCTGGAATGGCTGTCGATGTTTTTATAAAACAAAAAAATCGCAATATTTTCTCTTTTATTTTTTCGCCAATTTATAAATCATTTTTGCAATCTTTTAATGAGATTTGAGGGTTTTTTTAAATAGACTAAACCATATTCATTTTTCTCTTCTAAATAAAAATTATTATTAATGAATTCGCAATTTTTTTCATGATATTCGGTTCTAGTAAAAATTATATCAAAATCAATTTTATGCTCATGATAATTGCTTAAATCCTCGCATAAATTCTTCTTTTCATATTGCCAATGCGATAGAAAATAAACATCAGATGGGAATTTATGAAGAAGAGGCATATGATGGCTTTGGTTGAAATAAGTTATTTCAGCAACAACTTTTTTTGATTTGGTAGCATCTATTTTATTTTTGACATAATTATTAATTTCTTCTGATTTAGCAATTACGGGAATATTGTTTTCCGAAAATTTTATGTTGTAAAAAAAATTAACAAAAAGAAAAAATACTAGAAATTTAGAAGAAATATTTGCAGAAAATTGTGATTTTTTTAAAAGATTTTTGAAAGAAAATGTTTGATAAATAATTATAAACGCTATTGGTAAATAACCAATCGTTAGCCTGTATCCAAGCAATGAAAATCTTATTATTATTACTAAAAATAATGTTAGATAAAATAAATTAATGATTAACAATTTTGAAATTTTTATATTTTTGTTTATGAAAATATTTTTTAACTCAGTTTTGAAATAAAAATAAAATCCAATTATAGTAAATCCAAAAGTTTGATATGAATAAAATAAAGATGTAGAGGTGTTAAAATGAAATTTATCCAAAAGATACTGAATATATTGAACGAAAAAGACAAAAACCCCCAATAATAGATTGTTCATGATCCTAATAATTAGGTCATCTAAATTTCTTCCGCCGTAAATATTGGTTTTGTTATCAAAAATAAATAAATGAATTTCGATAAAATAATAACAATAAATATAGGCCATCAATGGAATTAAAAACACAAAAAAGAAGAAAATTGATTTGGTTTTGAGGGTTTCTTTTATATCGTCAGCCTTGTATTTTGTAGGAATGGCGCGATAAATAAAAATTAATAAAGCTAAGAGTAAATAAAAATTACGAGTTATTGATAAAAATGTAAAAATTAAACATAAAGTAAATATTATTCTTAAATTATTTCTTTTTTTATAATACAGGCCAAGATAAATTCCAAGCATGGCAAGACCTGAACATAAAATTTCTTTTCCACTATCGGAAATGTAAAGAATTATTGGTGAACAACAAAAGCAAATTACTGTTAAAAAAAATGCTGTGGATTTTTTTTGGTAATTATTTATAACTAAAAAAGATGAAATTGAAAATATTAAAAAAGATAAATATTGAGAAGCATAAATTACAAAATTATCATTATTGTAAATAAAATAAAAAAGGCTTAAAAAAGCTGAATAGCTAGGGAAGTGATAAGGTTTTAAATTATTAAAATCGTAATTAAAAAGTGCCAATTCGTCATAATAAAGATCGAGGGCATAATTAATTAATCCAGTTGATTTTTGATCTCTATAAATGTCTTTGGCAATTGATAAATATTGAAATGAATCATTGGAAATAAAGCGTGGAATACCGTTAAAAAAATAATATTGAACAACAAAAAAAATTGCCCAAATAATGGCAAAAAAACAAAAATAAATAATATTTTTTTCTTGTTGAAGAAAATTTGGCATTCAGATTTTAATTAGTAAAAGTTATCGAAGAAATGTATAAAAAATATATAAAACAATTTTTAAAAATTAGAGATTTTAATGATTTAATCAAGTTTATTTTTGTTATTTTAGCTGATAAAAAGATTAGATTTTTAGTAGCCGGAGCCTACAATACATTGATATGCTATCTTTTTGGCTTATTTTATTTTAAATTTTTTGATATCAATCTTACCAAAATTACTTTTTTTAATATAATTACCGCGATTCACAGTTTTTTAGTGCATAAATTTTTAAGTTTTCAGCAGAAAAAATATTGCCCTAAAGAAATTTTTCGAGCAATTATTACTTACGGGTCGATGTATGTTGTCTCGGCGGTGCTGATTTTGTCCTTGATTAATATTGGTTTTTCGCAATTATTTGCTTATCACATTAATTTAATTTTTTCGTTAATATTATTTTATTTGTTGCATTCTTACTTTACTTTTAAATAATTTTGTTAATTTGTTGGTCT
>JBIIFQ010000192.1:0-2850 GCA_044237235.1 Rickettsiales bacterium | reverse complement strand
AAATCATCGATCGCGTTCCATGATCCAACATCCTTCCAGTCAATTTCTAAAGGCATAATCGCAATATTTTGTGCCTTTTCCATCACTGCGTAATCAATCGAAATATTGGGGCATTTGGTAAATTCACTAGCATCAAGCCTAGTAAAATCAAGGTCTTGCTTGGCTAAATCAAAAGCATTTTTGGCATGAATAAAAATATTTTTATCAAATTTTTCTAAATTTTGCAAATAATTTTGCGAATCAAATAAAAATATGCCACTATTCCAATAGAAATTATTTTGAGCGATAAGTTCTTGCGCTTTTTGTTTATTTGGTTTTTCAATAAATTTGGCAACTTTAAAAATAGTTTTTGCCCCATCAATTGGTTCGGATTTTTCAATATAACCATAACCGGTTTCTTCGTATTTTGGAGTAATTCCGAAGGTTATTAAATAATTTTCTTGAGCAAATTTTTTGGCTAAAATTATTTGTTCAAGAAAATTATTTTCATCCAAAATTAAATGATCGGAAGGTAAAATCAAAATAATTTTTGAAGAAGAATTGGTGACGGCATAAGAGGCGACGGCGATAGCGCTGGCAGTGTTTCGAGCGAATGGCTCTAAAATAATTTTTTGAGGAATAACTTCAATTTCTTGAAGTTGCGACGCCACAATAAAGCGATGTTCTTCATTGCAAACAATAATTGGATTTTCAAAATTTTGATTATTTTTGAAGCGTAAAATCGTTTTTTGAAATAATGATTTTTCTCCAAAAAAATTAGAAAATTGCTTGGGATTTGATTTTCGTGAAATCGGCCACAAACGAGTGCCAGAGCCACCTGATAAAATAACGGGAGTAATTTTCATAAATTTTTAAAAAAGTCAATTGCACCAAATCCTGTAATATTTATTTTATTGAGTCTGCGTAAATTTTGCAAATTAATTCCTCCGAGTGGAAAAAAATTATTTTTAGCAATTTTTTTATTAAAAATTTTGGCAATTTTTAAATAATTAAAAAGACCCAAGGGTCTTTGATTTTGATGGCTTGAAGTTTTAAAAATTGGCGATAGAAAAATAATGTCAGGGCTTAATTTTCTAAGATAGAATAAATTTTTAGTATCATGCAAAGCAAAACTAAAAATCAATTTATTTTTTTTACAAGAATAGCGAATTTTCATTAAAGATTTGTTTAAATCATTATCAGAAAAATGAACGCCGTCACATTTTATTTTTAAGGCTAAATTAAAATTTTTTCCCACTAAAAAATCATGCCCAAATTCTTGAGCAATTTTAAAGTATTTTAATGCCAACTCTTCTCTTTCTTGATTCGGTAAATCATATTCACGAAAAATTATGCAAGTTTTTTTGGGTAAATTTTTAAGCACTTGCTTTAAATCGAAAATTTTTTTACGATCGGTAAAAAAATATAAGGATTTAATATTTGTTAAATTATTAAATTTTTGAGCTCTTAATTGAACTTTTTTTATCTCAAATAATTTTTGATAATTCATGATTGAAAAAAATTTATACTTAATTAAGCAAAACATCGCCAAAGCCTGCAAAACCTTTGATAGAAAGCCTGAAGATGTTAATATTGTTGCGGTTTCGAAAACTATTGCAAGCGAAAAAATTATTGAAGCAATTAATTTTGGATGTAAAATTTTTGGTGAAAATTATATTCAAGAAGCACAACAAAAATGGGTTGAATTACGCAAAAATTTTCCGCAAATAAAACTTCATTTTATCGGACATTTACAAAGTAATAAAGCCAAAGAAGCCGTTGAATTATTTGATTGCATCGAGAGTGTTGATAGTGAAAAATTAGCTGGTGAAATTGCCAAAGCACAAAAAAAATTACAAAAAAATTGTGAAATTTTTATTCAAGTTAATATTGGTGACGAGGAGCAAAAATCAGGCATCGCCATCGAAAATTTATCATCTTTTGTCAATTTTTGTAAGAATGATTTGCAATTAAATGTTGTTGGATTGATGGCAGTTCCGCCTTCTAACGAAAGTGCTTCACCCTATTTTGCATTGCTCGCCAAACTCGCTCGTGAAAATAATTTAGCAAAATTATCGATTGGAATGAGCGCCGATTATGAAGAAGCGATTGCTTTAAACTCAACTCACATTAGGCTTGGCACCGCAATATTTGGAGCCAGAATTAGCAAGGCGTAAATTTAAATTTCATTTTTTAAAAATTTAACTTGAAAAAACAAACATTTTTAATCATAATGATTTTTCTTAAATTAAATTTCTAAATTAATTTAGTATTTATGAGAGCCCGTAGCTCAGTTGGATAGAGCAACAGCCTTCTAAGCTGTGGGTCGAACGTTCGAATCGTTTCGGGCTCACCAAATTCTTTAATTACAAAAATAATTTTTCAAAAAAGTAATTATATTTTGAAATCCTTTTTTTAAAAAAATATTTTGTTTTTTAAATAAAAAATTTAAAAAACACTTCAAATATTCAAAAAACTTCAAAAATTTTCGAAAAATTTATTAAAAAATTCATTTTTTGTTAAATTTTTCCTATTTTTTTTAAAAAAATCAAAAAACCTCTATACATTATTTTTTAGATAGGTTAAAAATTACTCCCCATCTAAACATATCTTTTTTCAAAAAAGAAAATATCAAAATCTAAAAAAATTTATATGTCCAAAAATTCTGCCGTTAATGTTATTTTTGAAACTATCAAAAATAATGAAATAAAATTTGTTGATTTCCGTTTTTCTGATTATGCCGGTCAATGGCTTCATATCACACATTGCGCTGATGCGGTTGATGAAGAAGCTTTAACTAAAGGTGTTTCTTTTGATGGTTCTTCAATTAATGCTTGGAAAGAAATTAATGAATCAGACATGATTTTAATG
>JBIIFQ010000191.1:0-2852 GCA_044237235.1 Rickettsiales bacterium | reverse complement strand
CAACCACAAGTTCATTTTTCGGAATTTCAATGCTAACATTTTTTAAATTGTGCTCTTTGGCACCAACAACTTTAATAAATTTTTCTTCCATGAAAGATAAATCGAGATTTAAAATTTAAGATAAGTTTTACTAAGTGGGATTTAGACTTTAAAGTTTTTACAATATCCTTTAAAAATATGCTATTAGTTTTTTTTATTTTTTTAATAAAAAATCTTACAAAGTTAAAATTAACTTATCGCGAAAAAATTCATATTTGTAAAATTTTTGTAAAAAACTCATGCCGAGAAGAGGAATTACAAGGTCAGAATTAGTAATTGAGGCTTGCACATTATAAAATTTTATTCCCGAAACATCAACTTCATCAAACGAAATCGAAGCTCCATAAGATTGTCCATTAGCGGTTTGAAAGATTTTGTTATAATTAATATTTCGCAAATCATATCCGAGTTTTAAGGCGATTTTTTCATCAATTACCATATCGCTTGCACCCGTGTCAATCATAAATCGCACTTCGTTATTTTTAATTTTAACATTAAGATAATAATGCCCATCTTGAGCTATGTTTAAAACAAGTTGTTTGTGATTTTTATTTATCGCTTTGGAGGGAAATAAATCTGATAAAACTCGATCTTTTACCTCAAAAAATTCGAATCTATAACTATATAAAACCAACGCCACCAAGGCGAAAGCAATCCACAATCCCGTAAATTCAAAAATTTTTTTTATGGGTAAATCTTTACGCGAAAAACCCATAATTAAAAGAGCGACTAAAATTAAAATATAAATAACATTTGACCATTCGTGAGAAGAGATTGCGTTATAATCCATGACAAATTTTCTTAATATTTTCTATAATAATTTCATTTTCTTGATCAGTGCCAATTGTGGCTCGAAGGCATGCTGGCAAACCATAACCCTTCATTTCACGAAAAATAATAAAATTTTCAAGAAGTTTTTTATTAACTTTTTCACAATTTTCATTCGATAAAAAATCGATCAAAATAAAATTAGCAATTGATGGATGAATTTTGATTTTATTGATTGATTTCAGTTCTTCATTTAAAATTTTTAACCATTTTGTATTATGATTTTTTGAAGCTTGAGTAAAATCATCATCATCTAAAGAGGCTAGAGCTGAAACCTGCGCTGGACCTGAAACATTAAAAGGTCCGCGGGCTTTATTTAAAATATCGGCAATATTTTGTGAGGAATAACTCCAACCAATTCGAAGCGAAGCCAAGCCGTAAATTTTAGAAAAAGTTCGAGTTAAAACAACATTTTTATATTTATTAACGATTTCCAAACCATCATAAAAGTCATCAACTGTAACGAACTCTTCATAAGCATGATCAAGAACAATTAAAACATTTGAAGGAATATTAGCAACTAATTTAGTAATTTCATCTTTATTTAAATAAGAGCCCGTAGGATTATTTGGATTAGCAATAAATATGATTTTAGTTTTTTTATTAACGGCATTGATTATCGCATCGACATCCGTTTTAAGATTTTTTTCTTTAACTTTAATGGCTTTAGCACCAACTCTCTGAGCCGAAATCGGATACATTAAAAAACCATATTCACTATAAATAACTTCATCACCAATGCTAGCAAAAGAAGAAGTAAGTAAAGCAATTATTTCATCGGAACCCGCTCCGCAGACGATTTGATTAGGATTTATATTATTTTTTTGGGCAATTTTTTCACGTAATAAAGTTGAAGAACCATCGGCATAACGAAAAACATCTTTAGCATGTTCAATATAAGCAATTAAGGCTTTAGGACTGGCTCCAAGAGCATTTTCATTTGATGATAATTTGATAACTTTTTTATCCCCGACTTTTGATTTTCCAGGGATATAATTTTCAATTTCTAAAAGATATTTATGTGCTTGCGGTTGCATATTATTGACGACGAATAATTTTTAAAATTAACTCCACATTTTCAATCGGAGTTTGTGGTAAAATTCCATGACCTAAATTAAATATAAAAGGCTTATCGCTAAAAGTATCTAAAATATTTCTAACTTCTTTTTCGATGGCTTTTTTATCACCAAAAGCCAATAAAAAATTATCCAAATTACCTTGAATTGTTTTATTTAAATCTTGTTGTAAATATTTTTTTGCCCAATTTTTTTCAAGATTTTGATCAATCGCCAAACCATGACAATCAACCTCTCTCGCAAAATTTTCATAATTTACTCCGATTGCTTTTGGAAAATAAATTACAGGAATTTCAGGATGATTTTCTTTTAAATAATTAACAATTTTTTTCGCTGGCTCGATTATCCATTTTTGAATTTGAGTTGGCGGTAAAACTCCCGCCCAAGAATCAAAAATCTTAATTATATCGGCTCCAGCCTTGATTTGAGAAGTTAAATAAATTTTCAAACTTTCAGTTAAAATTTCAATAAGTTCGGCAAATAATTCTTCATTTTTCAAAGCCATTTCACGCACCTTATCAAAATTTTTCGAACCTCCGCCTTCGATCATATAGCATGCCAAAGTCCAAGGAGCTCCGCAAAATCCAATCAAAGCCTTATCATTCGCTAACTTTGATCTTGTAAGTGTTATAGCCTCATAAACATTTTGTAAATGATTATTTACATTAGCGATTTTTAAATTTTTTAAATCTTTTTCTAAATCAAATTTTGCTAATTTTGGTCCATGATTTTTTACAAAATCAACTTTAATTCCTAAAGCATCGGGGATAACTAAAATATCCGAAAAAATAATTGCTGAATCAAATTCAAAACGTTTAATCGGTTGTAAAGTAACTTCACAAGCTAATTGCGGATTATAACATAAATCCAAAAAATTATCGATATTAGAACGAGTTTTCATATATTCGG
>JBIIFQ010000190.1:0-2855 GCA_044237235.1 Rickettsiales bacterium | reverse complement strand
TGCCTTGCGAAATTGCCAAAGTTTGTGAATCCATAACTTTGATAAAAGGAATTATGCCCGAAGTTTTGCCATTGCCACGAACGGTTTCGCCAATTGATCTTAAATTGCCCCAATAGCTTCCAATTCCGCCACCGCGCGATGCGAGCAAAACATTTTCATTCCACAAATTGACGATACCGCTTAGAGAATCGGCGGATTCATTTAGAAAACATGAAATTGGTAAGCCTCTTTCGGTGCCACCATTGCTTAAAACTGGGGTTGCCGGCATAAACCATAAATTAGAAATATAGTCATAAATGCGATTGGCGTGAGCTTGATCATCGGCGTAATAAGAAGCGACGCGGGCAAATAAATCTTGGAAATTTTCATCGGGCATTAAATAACGATCTTTTAAAACCGCTTTGCCGAAATTGCTCAAACGTTCATCTTTTTTAAGATTAATATTGATTTTAAAATCCTTGTTAGAATTAACATTTTTTTCCGCAATTTTGGAATTTTTGTTAGAGGAATTTTTGGTGTTTTTTACAATATTTTTTTTTGTCATAATCTTGAATCTCAAAGCTATTAAGTTGGTATAAATGGTTTTTTAATCGAATTCTAAAAATGGCGTTTTAGGCTATATTTAGTGCAGGTTAATTAAAAATTACACTACATGTTGTTTAAAATTTAATTTCTAAAAACAAATTGTCTACAAAAATTTTTTCAATAAATGCAAAAAAAATGCTTTACACTTAAAATTAATGTTTTTCAATAAAAATTATTTTTGATAAAAATGGTTCAAAGTCTAGGCGCTCTAAGATTAGAACAATTAATTACTTTTATAAACTACTATAAAAACATATAAATAACAATAATAATTTTTGGAAAATAAATTTTTAATTTTGATTAAAATTTCACTAATAATCGTAAAAAAAAGTATAAAAAAACCGCCATTTTTTGATGGCGGTTAATTTAACAAATTATAATTGTAAAATTTTTATTTTTCGTCGGAAGCAACGCGAACTTTAAGCATGGCATCAGGATTACTTACTTTCCCATTGGCGCCATCGCCTTTTTTAATTTTATCAACAAATTCCATGCCTTTGATGACGCGACCAAAAACCGTATATTGATTATCGAGAAAACGCGAATCTTTAGTAACGATAAAAAATTGACTATTAGCGCTGTTTGGATCGGAAGCGCGAGCCATGGAGAGCACGCCACGAATATGTGGTTCGTCGGAAAATTCAGCACGTAAATCAGGTAATTTACTACCGCCCATGCCTGTGCCCGTTGGATCGCCAGTTTGAGTCATAAAACCATCAATTACACGATGAAAGAAAATTCCATCATAAAATTTTTGACGCGCCAAAGTTTTGATGCGGTTAACGTGATTGGGGGCGATATTTGGCAAAAGTTCAATCACAACGCGACCGGCTTTTAAATCGATATATAAAATATTTTCAGGATTATCGACTTTTTTATTTTGGGCAATTGATTCATTCATAAAACAAAGAATTATATTGAAGATTGTAAAAAATTTAAGAATTTTTTTCATAAAATTTAACTTTAATTGATTTTAGTAGGATTTTAATTTAAAGATATAATCTATTTTAGGAGTTAATTATTTTTTGCAACTAGTTTTTTCAATTTTATTTTACACTAAAATTGATGCTAGTTTTTAATTTTCTTTAAATTATAATTTTTTTCAAGCAACCGCATTATTAATTCAAAATTTAATTTTATGTCGATAAATAAAGTAATTTTAGTGGGCAATTTAGGGCAAGATCCCGAAATTCGCTCAACCCAAGATGGTCGCGAGATCGCTAGCTTTTCTGTGGCAACTTCGGATAGCTGGAAAGACAAAAATACCGGAGAAAAAAAAGATAAAACTGAATGGCATCGCATCGTAATTTTTTCGCAAGGTTTGGTTGGAATTGCCAAAAGTTATTTGAAAAAAGGCACCAAAGTTTATTTGGAAGGATCGCTTCAAACCCGCAAATGGACTGACGCGCAAGGTGTTGAAAAATATACCACCGAAGTAACTTTACAAAATTATAATTCGACTTTGCAAATTCTTGATTCTAAAGATCGTGCTTCAGGCGGTTCTTCGGAAAATTATTCAAATAATTCTGGAAATTCTGCGTCGAATCGTAAAAATTCTGATGTTGTAGTTGAAGAAAATGACGATGAAATTCCATTTTAATCGTTAAAATTTTATATATTTAAAAATTTGTTAAACTAAAATTTAATAAATTTTTAAATCGAAAATAATATTTAAAAAATTCAATCCAAATTCATATTTTTTCATGGTAAAAATATCAATTAACGGCAATAGCCACGAGGTTCCACAGGGTATTACAATTATTCAAGCCTGCGAAATTGCCGGTATCGAAATCCCACGTTTTTGTTATCACGAAAGATTGGCGATTGCCGGAAATTGTCGCATGTGTTTAGTTGAAGTGGCAGGCGGACCGCCCAAGCCCGTGGCTTCTTGCGCCATGCCTGTTAATGAAAATATGCAAATCTTTACCGATACGCCGATGGTTAAGAAGGCAAGAGAGGGTGTTATGGAATTTTTGCTCGCTAATCATCCGCTGGATTGTCCAATTTGCGATCAAGCCGGCGAGTGCGATTTACAAGATCAAGCATATCAATATGGCAAAGGCGAAAGCGATTATCACGAACATAAAAGAGCGGTTAAAGATAAAAATATGGGACCGTTAATTAAAACGCAAATGACTCGTTGCATTCATTGCACGCGTTGTGTTCGCTTTATCGAAGATGTTGCGGGAACATGTGAGTTGGGAGCTGTTAATCGTGGTGAAGGCATGGAAATTACCACTTATCTCGAGAAAAATGTTAGTTCAGAATTA
>JBIIFQ010000189.1:0-2869 GCA_044237235.1 Rickettsiales bacterium | reverse complement strand
TTGGCATTAATATCGATAAAATTCAAAAAATCGTTGCCGATTTTTATAATATTAAAATTGCTGAATTAAGTTCAAAAAATCGTTCAAAAAATATTGCTAATGCTCGTCAAGTTGCAATGTTTTTATGCAAAAAATTAACCTCGGAAAGTTTGAAAAATATCGGCGATAAATTTAGTAAAAATCACGCCACCGTTATTCATTCAGTTAAAATTATTACCGAAAATGAAGCTAGATGCTCTAAGCTCGCTGGCGAAATTAAGCAAATTGAAGAAAAATTAGGGGTTTAATTAAAAATCTCGATTATCAAAAAATTTTAATCAAAAATAATTAATTTTTTACCAACTTCTTTTGTGATTATTGTGACAAATTGCAATCGCCAAAGCATCCGCCTCATCTTCAGTTTTAAAATTTGCCTTTGGCAGTAAAATTTTAATCATCGCTTGCACTTGATTTTTATCGGCGCGCCCTATTCCAACAATGGTTTTTTTGACCGAAGTTGCCGAATATTCATTAACTTTAATTCCACAAATTCCTAAAGTTAAAATCAAAGCTCCGCGAGCATGTCCAAGCTTTAAAGATGAGATTGGATTTTTATTAACAAAAGTCTCTTCGACCGAGGCTTCATCAGGCTTGTAAAGTTGAATAATTTGTAATAAATTTTGATGAAAATGATTGAGTCTTTCCGCCATTTCTTGATCGGGCGAAGAATAAATTGTTGCCGAAAAAACAAAGCTTAAAGAATTATTTTTGACATCAATGATGCCGATTCCTGTTTTTGTAAGTCCGGGATCGACTCCGATAATTCTCATATTTAATTATAAAATTTTTGGTTGTTTTTTTCCATTTCCAACAATAATTTACTTACCGCAAAACGTTCACCATATTTTTTCTCAAAATTTTGCAATTTTTTCACAATATTTTGTAAACCAAGTTTGTCGGCGTAACGTAAAACTCCGCCACGGAAAGGCGGAAATCCAGCCCCCATAATCATTGCCATATCAAGATAACGAGCATTTTTAACAACATTTTCTTCTAAACATTTTGATGCTTCATTGATCATCGTTAAGATACAACGCTCGATAATTTCGCTGTCATCAATATTTCCTTCGGGCACTTTAATTTGACCTTTTATTGAATCAAGAATTTCATAAATTGCTAAATTTTGTGTAGTAATTTTATTGTTTTTATCATAATTATAAAAACCTAAATTTGATTTTTTGCCAAGTAAATTTTTATGATTTTGATGAAGTTCTTGCAAAATTTCGGCGACTTTCATCCGCGCGCCATAACCATTTTCCAAAGATTCCGCCACCTTAACTCCAACATCAATTCCAACTACATCCGCCAAGACAAACGGACCCATCGGCATTCCAAATCCTTCAATTTCATGATCAATTTTTTTAATCGAAAAACCATCTTGCAATAAATAAGCCGATTCATTGAGATAAGTGAGCAAAATACGATTCACCAAAAATCCAGGAACGTCTTTAACCACGATTGGCGTTTTGCCCAATTTTTTTGCTAATTTCACAATCGAAGCCACGGTTTCGTTTGAAGTTTTTTCGCCATAAATCACTTCGACCAATGGCATTTTATTCACGGGATTAAAAAAATGCATACCAACGAAGCGACTAGGATTTTGTAGTGCATTCGCCATTTCTGAAATTGACAAGGATGAAGTATTTGAAGCAATTATCGCATCATTTTTAACTTGCGATTCAACTTCTTTTAGAATATTTTTTTTGACCGCAATATTTTCGACCACCGCTTCAATCACTAAATCGCTATGATCGAAATTGGTATAATCCAAACCGGCAGAAACATTCGCCATTTTCATGCTCACTTGATTGGAATTTATTTTGCGAATTTTTTGCAATTGATTAAAAATTTTCAAAATTTGATTATAACCAAGTGCAATCGCTTGTTGCGTAATGTCTTTAACGCGAACATTAAAATTATAATTAGCGAAAAGCCACGCAATCCCGCCACCCATGATGCCAGCCCCAACTAAAGCCACATTTTTAATTTCTTTTTGCGCAGTAAAATCATCGACGCCAGCATCTTTTTTTAAGGCTTCTGAGGTAAAATAAATTTCGATTAAATTTTTAGAAATATCACCAATTGCTAGATCACAAAAAGCATCAAGCTCAACTTTAAAACCACGCGTTCCATAAGTTTTGCGATAAGTTTTTTTAATAACTTCAAGCGCAAAAAATTGCGCTAAATAATGTCCTTTAGTTTTTTCCCACAAATCTTTTCTGGCAAAATGAAAAATTAAATGCTTTTTCATTAATAATGATTCGATATAAAACCTTGTCTTTGTAGCATTCTTACGTTTTGATAAAAATTTATTTTTATCACCATTTTTAATAATTTCAGTGACGAAAGCACTCAAACTTTCTTCAAGAAATTCTTCATGAATCGCCTCATCAACTAAACCAATTTTATACGCTTTTTCGCCATCAATCGACTTGCCCGATAAAATCATTTTTAATGATTCTTCTAAACCAACCAAAGCTGGCAAGCGTTGCGTTCCGCCGAATCCGGGGATAATTCCCAAATTAACTTCGGGCAAACCTAATTGAGTTTTTGAGTTGAGAACCGCTACGCGATAATGACACGCCAAAGCCAATTCCAAACCGCCTCCGAGGCACGCGCCCTTGATTACCGCAATAGTTGGAATTTCAATTTTAGCTAATTTATTTAAAATTTCTTGGCCACGCGAAACCTTTTCCCTAGCATCTTTTTCGTCGGTAATCGAACGAATTTCGTTAATATCGGCACCGGCAATAAAAATATCTTTTTTATGCGAAGAAATTAACAAAACACGAATCGCTTTATTGCCATCGATCACATTAATCGCTCGCTC
>JBIIFQ010000188.1:0-2876 GCA_044237235.1 Rickettsiales bacterium | reverse complement strand
GGAAAATTTCTGGATAATTTTGTTCAATTAAACGGACCAAGCCACACCTATCTTTTTCATTATTTATATCAATATTGTGTTTTTTAATTATTTCATCCACGGTAATACCATCAACTTCATCAGCACTTTTGGCAAATGAAACATTTGACGAAGCGAGTATTATCAACAATGTAAAAAATATTTTCTTAATCATGATATTTTTGATTTAACGAGTTTTTAATTTGATTCGTTTGTGGGGTTTTGATTTCCTTCA
Source organism: Rickettsiales bacterium (assembly GCA_044237235.1). Lineage (GTDB taxonomy): Bacteria > Pseudomonadota > Alphaproteobacteria > Rickettsiales > UBA1997 > CAILUF01. Next base: position 2,623 of record JBIIFQ010000188.1, on the reverse strand, counting down.
TCTACGGAGCCTTGATTTGCTTCATTATCTTTATTGTAATTAATAAGATTAAGAAGAGGGTTTTCGGAATTAATCTTGGGTTGAATAGTATTTTCATTTGAAGAGTCTGCTTTTAGGGGATCAATTCGATATTGTTGATCTGGTGTTATCCCAAGAGATGTTTTGGATTTGTTCGACTCAATCAATTTTGTAGCATCCTGCGTGAAAACTTCAAAATGAAGATGTTGATCCGTTCCTTTTGGACCAGTATTGCCAGATATACCGATTTGTTGTCCAATTCTTACTGAATTTCCAACTTCCAAAAGCGAGTTATCGCTTAAATGTGCGTAAAGAGTTGACTCTCCATTTGTATGTTTTATAACAACAATTTTACCCATACCTCCAGCTGTACCAGTTTTTATAACAATCCCATCAGCTGCCGCAAGAATATTTGTACCAATTTTGGCAGAGTAATCGATTCCCTTGTGAAATGTTGAAGCCCAAGGCTTACTTGGTATATTTCTTAAACCAAAATCATCAGACATTCTATCTTTTAGATTTGAAGAGCCGGTAATAGGATTTATGTAATCAATTTTTGTAGTCATGTTTTATCAATTTTTTAGTGTTAATAAATTTAAATTTAATGATTTTTTTAATTGAATGAATTTGTATTTTTATCTACATTTTCAATATAGCAGTTTCTAATGTTAAATTTTTTATATTTAGTTTCTTGAAGAAAATCAAAATTTACTAGTTTACTTTTTATTATGTATTTCTTACTGTCGCTGAATCCAATATACATTCCATTTTCATAATCTGGATACTTTCCCAGTGTAATACCAATTTTTGTTTCATACTTATCCAAAATTAACATATGAAGGTCTTCGCCGTCTGTTGTAAATACATCAATATAAACATTTCCGCACTTTACCATTTTGTAGTCTGTTTTTTTAATAACATCCAAGCATTGATTATAAACCCTCTCCACCTCTTCGCACTGTTCCTTTGCATCTTTTTTTGGCAAGTCGAAATGAGGTTCGGATTTTGCTTCATTAAGATTTTTTTCATCAATTTTATTATTATTTTTGCTATCAACTTCATCAGCGCTTTTGGCAAATGAAATATTTGATGAAACGAGCATTATCAACAATGTAAAAAATATTTTCTTAATCATGATATTTTTGATTTAATGAGTATTTAACGATTTATTAATTTTGATTTTAAAATATTAAATTAAAAAAACACGCAAAGCTTGTAACAAAATTTTTGTTTTGTTAAGTTATTTATGAAAAAAACATCCTAATTTTAGAATTTAAATTGGGTTTCGATTTATAAAAAATATTTACGATACAAAACTAGAAGCTTTCACTGAATCTCTTTTCGCCACTACTCGACCAATTATTTTCCGCATATGCATTAATCGCCGAAGTAGCGATTAATCTCGAAGCCATATCCGCCGACACTAATTCAACATCTTCTCCTAATGCTAACCTTGCCACCATAACTCCCATCATCGAAGGCAATTGTAATTTTACCTCCGACATAAAATTCGCAGTTTGTTTTATGTCTTCAGAAGCGAGCATATCTTTCACTTCATCAACCGACACTTCTTCTTGTGGAATATTTTCTGATTGGTTTGTAGGATTTTGATTTGACAATGAATTTGGATTATCTTGATTTACAGTGTCTAAATTTGCTTCATTATCTTTATTGGAATTAACAAAAGTAAGAAGAGAGTTTTCTTGGGATTCAGGGATGTCTAGGAATTTTTCTTGCTTAGTCCAAATCGTTTTTCCATTATCCAGGGATTTTATTTTTTCAAGACCAAGGGCCTCTCTTGGGTTTATTGGAGTCCAAATATCACCTTCTTTGTGACGAATTTCAAAATGAAGATGAGTACCAGTGCCAACGCCAGTATTACCAGCATAGCCTATAATATCTCCTTTATTTACAGTTGAACCATTTTTTATTTTTAGATCAAATCTATCAAGATGAGCATATCTTGATTGATATTCATCGCCATGATTAATATAAACGGTTTTGCCATAGCCTGTGAGATTAGAATACATGTTTATGACTCCACTTTCTGCAGCATAAACTGGCTGACCTTTAAAAGCAGTTAAGTCATCTCCATAATGTGGCCTAATAACATCTAATTTTGGATGCCGAATTGGTTGAGAAGAAAATATCCTTTGATTTGTTTGATAAACTTTGAGTGGAGAAATAAAATTTAATTCGTTTGTCATGATTTAGAAAATTAATTGTTAAAAAAAGATATAATATGGCAATCTCTTGTTTTTAGAACGGTTAGGTCTTTTTTATGTTTTTCTTTTTCATCGTATATCATCCCAATATAGCCATTTCTATCTATATAAAAATATTCTATATCTTTCCATTTTTGGCATCTTTTTTTAATACCAACATATCGTCCTCTGTTGTTAATTATTAACATAGAAGTGCAGGTATCTGGTAAATCCAAAGACGAAATAAGAAAAATATTTCCACATTTTTTCAATAAGCTACCATTGATATAAATTGGAGAATCCGATGCGATTGAATAGTTACTTTCATTTTCTGATAATTTGATTTCATCTTGACATTCTTTCGTAACCCTCTCCACCTCTTCGCACTGTTCCTTAGCATC
>JBIIFQ010000187.1:0-2879 GCA_044237235.1 Rickettsiales bacterium | reverse complement strand
GGAATTTATTGGATTTGTAATTCTCTTTTGGTTGATGTTGCAAAATATGGTTGGCTTATTCCTTTCGCAATCACTCTGATTCCTGCCTTGATGGCATTTTACTTCGCCACTTTATGTTATATATATAAGTTATTAATAAAGCGTTTTTCAATAAGTTTTACTTATAAGAAAATTATTTTATTTAGCATTTTTTGGCTAATTTTTGAAGTGATTCGTTCCAATTTATTTACCGGCTTTCCGTGGAATTTACTTGGCTATGTGTGGTTATTCAATATCAATTTTGCTCAAGCTTCAAGCATCTTTGGGGTTTATGGCATGAGTTTTTTTGCTTGCTTAATTTCTTTAACTCCAATTTTATTTTTCAAAAATAACAACAATTTTACAAATAAAATTTTCGGCTTTTTTTTAATTTTTTTATTTTTTACCAATTTTGTTTTTGGAGTTTTTTATATCGATAAAAATTATCAAAAAAATTTAGCACATTTAGCAAAATTTCGCTTGGTTCAAGCTAACATTGCGCAAAAAGATAAATGGCTTGACGAAGAAAAATATCAAAATTTTGAAAAACATGTCGAGCTTACAAATTCTAAGTCTCTTGATGGAATTGACGCGGTGATTTGGTCGGAAACCTCGATTCCTTTTGTGGTTGATTCAAGTAATTCATCAATAATTCAAGCTTTGTCGACTGCGATTCCGCGTGGCGGATATTTGTTGAGCGGGGCTTTGCGCGTTGAAGATAAAGGTGAAAAAGATTTCAAAATTTGGAATAGTATGTTTGTTTTTGATGAAAATTCGGTAAAAAATTATTATGACAAAAGACATTTGGTGCCATTTGGCGAATATGTTCCGCTTCATAAATATTTATCTTTTTTATTCATCGACGATGTTGTTGATAAAATAACTGGAGGCGGAAGTGGCTTCAGTGAAGGCGAGGGCGACAAAATGATTTCGCTAAAAACTTCTTCACAAAATAATTTATCTTTCAATCCATTACTATGTTATGAAGTGATTTTTTCGCGCGAAGTAATTGACAAAAATAAAATCCCCGATTTTTTTGTTAACCTCACTAACGATTCTTGGTTTGGCTTTTCTTCGGGACCTTATCAACATTTACAAACCGCCAGAATGCGCTCAATTGAATATGCGCGACCACTTTTGCGCGTTGCTCAAACCGGCATCACCTCTAATATCAATCATTTTGGCGAAATTGTTGATAAAATTGGATTGAATGAAAAAGGCATTATCGATGTTGATATTTATAAAAATGAACTTCTAACAATTTATGCGAAATATTCACAACTTCCAATTGCGATAGCAATAATTTTATTATTGTTTTTGATTATTATTTAGAAATAAACTGTTTATTCAATAATGTCGTCAATGATGTAATTGGGGCGAGCTCGTGCTTGATCTAGTGAGCGCCAGATATACTCGCCGATGATTCCGATTGATGCCATTTGAATACCGGAAGTAAATAAAATTAATGAAAATATTGAAGCCCAGCCTCTAATTTCAATACTATTGTTAAAATAATTAAAAATAACTACCGCCAAATATACAAAACTACAAAAAGAAATGAAGATCCCAAATAGCGATACAAATCTTATTGGGGTATAAGAAAAAGCCACAATATAATCGATAAAATATTTAAATTTTTTAGCGAAAGTCCACTTGGATTTGCCATCTTCTCTTTTTTGACGAGTATATTTTAGTTCAAACGTTTTAAATCCACTCCAAATTATTTGCCCCAAAAAAGAAGAGTTTTTTTCATTGGATTGCTTTATGAAATCGATAACTTGTCTATCGATCAAAAAAAGATCAAAGCCCCCACTTGGCATATCTTTCAAGGCAATTTTTCTAAAAATTTTATAAAATAAATTAGAAAAAAATTTGTCGATAATTGGATCGTGTCTAGACTCTCTAGAAGCAATACAAGTTTTATAACCTTCTTGCCATTTTTCTAACATTTTAATAATTATTTCGGGTGGATCTTGTAAATCTGCCGCGAGCAATGAAAGGCAATCTCCCGAGCTTTTGTAAATGCCGGCTAGGCTGGCATTTATTGATCCAAAATTTCTTGAAAGTTTGATAATTTTTATTTTATCATTTTTTGATTTTAATTCTTTTAGGATTTCAAAAGAGCGGTCTTTGGAGCCGTCATCAATGCAAATTATTTCGTAATCGAAACCTAAATTTGGTAATTTGAGAAGAACATCTTTTTCTAAAACATTATAAGTTTTTTTTAAATTTAATTCGTTAAAATAAACTGGAATTATAATGGATAATTTTTTCATAAATTTTAACTTTTGATAAAAAATTCTATGGCTTCGCGAAGCCTTTCTTCGAAAGATTTTGAAGGCTTGAAACCAAGTTCTTTTATTTGTAAAGATTTGATTTTATTTTCATCTTTATCGATACAAATTACCCCATGTCAAACATTTGCAAAACATAGTGCCGAGGTATGTACTACACACCCCGTGCCAATGATTATAAGTTTCATTTTATAATTTAAATTTAAGTTATTTTAGTAGTGCTTATTTTTAAAGTGTTGATAATAAAATCGGTGAGTTTTATTGCAACTTGAAATTTGCCAAAATAATTTTTGTTATTGAAGCGTGAATATATACATAATTTCCATTTTATGCCAAATATTCACAACTGCCAAATGGCATTATTGGTAATTTTGTTATTGGTTTTGATTATTGCTTAGAAATAAATTTGTATCTAAAATTATTTGTTCGAGATTGACAAGGTTAATTTGATAATTTCGGCACAAAGACAACATTTTAGTGGGGTCGCCGACATAATTATCGCTTGGGTTTTGTGATTTATAATTTGGTGCAATTATTTCACAATCAATCTTTAAAACTTCACTAATT
>JBIIFQ010000186.1:0-2881 GCA_044237235.1 Rickettsiales bacterium | reverse complement strand
AACAAAACCAATAATGATTTAAATATGAACGATCAAAATAATAACAACAATATTAACCTATCAAATATCAATAAAAAAGCCGTGGATCCTCAAAAAAGAGCCCTTGCTCAATATATTTATCTTGTAAGGGGAGTTGATGCTGGCAGAAATGCTTGGTATTATGTTTTAGTAGAGCGTTTAAAAGTTCAATTATTTTTAAAAGCTTTAAATGATGACATAATCCACCTTGAAAAATATGGAAAAATTCTTTATTCAGCATATGGAGATGAACCGCCTGCTAACGTTACCCAAGCCATCAAAGACGAATATGGTATTAGCTAAGATAAAAATTAGTTTTTAGTTTAGCTAAAAATTTAACCGAATATAACTCTCTATTTATGAAAAATTTAAAGCTTGCTATAATTGTTTCTGTATCGATTTTTGTGGGATCTTTTTCGGCAATTTCTTTTGCTCAATTACAAACAGTAAGCTCTAAGCCAATCAAAAATAAATATTCCGAAGATCTTTTAAATCAGGTTCTTGAGCGCGTTAAAAAAGATTACGTTGAGGAAAAATCTCAAGATCAATTAATTGAAGCGGCGGCCTCTGGCGTTTTATCATCTTTAGATCCGCATTCTTCTTTTTTAAATTTAGAAGATCTTAAAGAAATGAATGTTCACACTAAAGGTGAATTTGGTGGCGTCGGAATCGAAATAACAACCGATATGTCGGTGGCAAAAGTGGTCTCGGCAATTGAAGATACACCAGCCTATCGCGCTGGAATAAAATCAGGAGATTACATAGTTCGCATCGATGGCAAATCAACATATTCAATGAAAATCGATGAAATTGTTAAAAAAATTCGTGGCAAAGTTAACTCTCCGGTTAAGCTTACAATTTACCGCAAAGGCGAAAAAGATCCTATTGAAAAAACCGTATTTCGTCGCATCATCAAAATTAAACCAATCAAATCAAGTCGTTTTAATGATGTTGCTTACATAAAAATTACTAATTTTTCTGAAAAAACTTTTGCCGATTTGCAAAATGAATTAAAAAAATTAAAAACTCAAATTGGCGAAAAAAACCTTAAAGGCTTAGTGCTTGATTTACGAAATAATCCTGGTGGATTACTTGATCAAGCAATTGAAGTGAGCGCAGGATTTCTTGATAAAGAAAAAGTTGTAGTTTCAGTTAAAGGCAAAGCGGGAGTTTTAAAAGAATTTCAAACTGAAAATGATCAATTTTTAATTCCAAATCTGCCAATGGTTGTGTTAATTAATGAAGGTTCGGCATCGGCTTCAGAGATAGTTGCCGGCGCTTTACAAGATCACAAAAGAGCGGTTATTATGGGTTCTAAATCTTTTGGCAAAGGTTCGGTTCAAACCGTTATTCCCCTTGAAAATAATCAAGGTGCAATAAAAATGACAACTGCACTTTATTATACCCCATCGGGTCGCTCAATTCAAGCTATGGGAATTGAACCTGATATCGAACTTTCGCAAGCTTCCATCGAAAAACAAAAAGATCTTGAACGCGACTCTGAGGCTGACTTAAAGGGTCATATCGAAATTAAAATTCAAGACTTAATCGAAAAAACTGCAAAATCTTCTAAAGAAAAAACTAAAATTGTCGATGAGAATATAGATGTTTATCAAAAAGATTATCAATTGGCAAGAGCCCTTGATTTGATTCGCGGAATCGGTCTTTATAATTCTATTGTCAAAAAATAATGCGCTATTTTTTGGTCCTTTTTTTTAGTCTTCTGAGCTTTGGTTCTTTAGCTAAAAATAAGGCCATAAATAATCACGAAAACCTTCCGCAAAAAACAATTTCTCAAATTATTGTTAATAACAAAATCATCACCAAAGATGAAATTGACGAAAGATTTGAATTTACAATCAAGACAACAAAATTAAAAATTAATCAAAAAAATCAACGCGATTTTTGGCGTAAAATAATCATTGAAAGAATGATTGAAGAAGAGCTGATCTTGCAAAAAGCTAAATTTTATAAAATCGAAATTAATAAAAATGAATTAGATTTTGAAATTGAGAATTTTGCTCAAAAAAATTACAAAAACCTTGAGAAATTTCAATTTTTTTTAAAAAATAATAATTGGAATTTTATTAATTTTCAAAAGCAAATTGAAGCTGAATTGGTTTGGGGGAAAATTCTTCAAGAAATCATTAAACCATCGATAAATGTTAGCATCCCAGAGATAAAAGAGTGGCTTGAAAAAGAAAAAATAGATGGTCAAAATGACAAATATTTGTTACAAGATTTTGTGGTCGATAAATCTTTAAATTCTCAAGAATTTGCTTATGGAATTTATGAAGAATTACTCTCGCAAGACAATTTCAAAAATTTTGTTGGAAATTTTTTGTTAATAAAATCAGACGAAACAAATCAAAATTCGAGCTGGTTTTGGGCTTCGGAATTGAATCAAAAAATTTACCAATCGATTAATAAATTAAAAATTGATGAATATTCAAAGCCAATTTTACTTGAAGATGGATGGCATATTTTTAAGTTAATCGACAAAAGAAATGATTTGAAATTGAGTGACAGAGAATATGATTTTATAAAAAAACAAATCATTAATAGAAAAACTGAAATGGCGATAAAAAATTATTTACGAGAGCTAAAAAAAATGGCCTTTATTGAATTTAAATAAATATAGAATCCTAGAAAAAACTCAATGCAAGATACAATTTAATTAATTTTTTGAGCCTTAATAATAAAAGGAATCTGAGAAATTGTAAAAATCATTGAAATAGTCATCATGCCAAAAACTTTAAATTGTACCCAAAAATCAGTTGAAAAATTTCTCCAAATTAATTCGTTTAAAATGGCAAGTGCAAAGAAAAAATAAGCCCAACGTAAAGACAAAATTTGCCAATCT
>JBIIFQ010000023.1:0-10782 GCA_044237235.1 Rickettsiales bacterium | reverse complement strand
ATTTGGCTCCTTCGGTTTAAAAGCTTTAGAGCCCTCTAAATTGAATTCTAAACAAATAGAGTCAGCCAGAAAGGTAATCACCAGATATATGAAAAGATCTGGTAAATTGTGGATAATGGTTTTCCCCCATACACCAGTTACTAAAAAACCAGCTGAGGTAAGAATGGGAAGCGGTAAAGGAAACGTTGAATATTATATTGCCAAAATTAAACCTGGTAGAATAATATTTGAAATAGACGGAATTGACAACGAATCAGCACAAAATGCTCTTCTTAAGGCGTCTTCAAAGTTACCATTTAAATCAAAAATAATTAATAATTTGTAAAATGACACAAATAGATAAAAAATCAATGATATCGGAAATTTATAATCTTAAAAAAGATTTGCTTTTGCTAAGATTAAGAATAACATCCGGAGATAAAATAATCTTAAAAGATTATAGAGAAAAAAAGAAAAAAGTAGCTATGATTTTTACAACAATTAATAAAAATAAATAAGTATGAAGGCAAAAATTATTAGTATTATTGATTCAAAAACTATAAAAGTTTCATCGAGCATTTATAAAAAACATGATAAATATGGTAAATACATAACCATTACTAAAAATTATCTGGTGGAAACCGATGGAAAAAATGTAGAGATTGGTCAAGAGGTTGAGCTTGTTAGTTCAAGACCGATATCTAAGAAAAAAAAATGGAAAATAAAATAAAATTTAGAATAATTATGATTCAAATGCAAACAAATCTAGTGGTAGCTGATAATTCAGGTGCTAAAACTGCTAGATGTATAAAGGTTCTTGGCGGATCTAAACACATGATAACCGGAATTGCCGACGTAATAGTGGTCTCCATAACATCTGTAACCCCTGGATCTAAAACCAAAAAAGGTCAAGTTGCAAAAGCCGTTATAGTGAGAACCAAAAGTAAAATAGTCAGACCAGATGGAAGCTTCATTAAATTTGACGATAACGCTGTTGTTTTAGTGGACAAAGAAAATGAACCAATCGCTTCAAGGGTTTTTGGTCCGGTTTCTCGAGAAGTTAGACAAAAGAATTTTTTAAAAATAGCGTCGCTAGCATCGGAGGTTTTATAAGCAATGGCAAATAAATTTAAGAAAGGGGATCAAATAATAGTTATATCTGGTTCTGATAAAGGAAAAGTTGGTAAAATAATTTCAATTTTAAATGATAAAGTTATTGTAGAGGGAGTTAGAATGGCTACCATTCATAAAAAACCTACTGGACAACAACTTGGTCAAATTAAAAAAGAAGAAAGATCGATACACGTTTCAAACATATCACATGTCGAAAATGGAAAACCGATCAAAATTAAATTTCTGATCAATCTTGACGGGCAAAACAAACCCATTGGGAAAGATCGTATTTCAAAAAAAACTGGAAAAAAAATTGAATAGAGATGCAAAGTATTACAGAAAAACTATATAAGGATTCGATTCCTGAATTTAAAAGTAAGTTCTCTTACAAAAATGAAATGGCCATTCCAAAATTAAAAATGGTTAGCATAAATGTGGGGATAAAGGCTGTTGACAGCGATAATAAGTTGCTTGCTTATTTACTTAATCAGGTTTCAAATATATCGGGTCAAAAAGCTGTTTTGACTAAGTCAAAAAAAGCAATATCAACCTTCAAACTCAGAAAAGATTTGCCAATCGGTTGCAGAGTTACATTGAGGGGGAAGAAAATGTACCAGTTTTTAGATAAACTTGTTAACATTGCCTTACCAAGAATTAGAGATTTTAGAGGCCTTACTTCAAAAGGATTTAATCAAAGTAATCATTATAGTTTTGGTATAAAAGAACATAATATTTTCTTAGAAGTAGATCTTGATAATATTCTAAAAATATTTGGACTTAATATTACGATAGTTACAAACGCAAAAAGCAAAGAAGAAGCTCTTTTTTTGCTAAAGAAAATAAATTTCCCAATTAAATAAAATATGGCAAAAAAATCACTAATTACAAGAAATGCAAGAAGAGTAAAAATTTCATCTAATTGCAAAACAAAAAGAGAAAAATTGAAAAAAATTATTAAGAACGTCAATATTTCTTTTGGAGAAAGGCTAGTTGCCCAAATAAAGCTTTCGGAAATGAAAAAAGATGGTTCTAAAGTAAGAGTTAGAAACAGATGCGCATTAACTGGAAGACCTAGGGGAAATCTTAGAAAATTTGGTATCTCGCGTATTGCTGTTAGGGATTTAGCCTCATGGGGTCAAATTCCTGGTTTAATTAAATCAAGTTGGTAAAATATGTCATTCAATCATTCTGTATCTGATCTGGTAGCAACGTTAAAAAACGGTTATTTAGCTAAAACTCAAACCGTTTCAATGCCAGTGTCAAAATTAAGAGATAGCATTCTAACTATTTTAAAAGACGAGGGCTATATTTTAAATTATGTAAAATTTAAACATGACTCTCATGATCGTTTTAAAATTAGTTTAAAATATCATAATTCAGTTCCGGTTCTTACTGAAATTTCAGTTATTTCTAAACCAGGAAGAAAAATTTATTGCAATTCAAAAGATATACCCTTGGTAAAAAATGGCTTGGGTATGGTTTTGATTTCAACATCTCATGGTGTTTTACCTGATCATGTTGCTAGAACTAAAAATTTAGGTGGTGAAATTTTATTAAAAATATTTTAAATTCATAAAAAATGTCTCGCATAGGAAAATTACCAATAACAATTCCAGAAAATATTAAAATATCTCTTAATAATAATGAGGTAACTCTTGAATCAGGAAAGATTATAAAGAATTATAAAGTTAGCTCTGGAATTAATATTGATTTTAAAGATAAGCAAATAAAATTATTTGCAAAAGAAAAAAATGATTCTAACGTTTCAGCTCAAATTGGAATGGACAGAAGCAATTTAAAAAACATTGTTCAGGGAATGCAGTCTCCTTTTAAAATAATTCTCGAAATTAATGGAGTTGGTTATAAAGCTTCAATTGATAAGGGATTTTTATTTATGACTTTAGGATATAGTCACGAAATATGCTATGCTCTTCCGCTAGGTATTGAGGCGGCTTTTGAAAAACCAAACCTAATAATTATATCAGGAAGTGACAAAGTTTTAGTCGGTCAAGTTGCGTCGGAAATAATTGGTTTTAGACCTCCTGAACCTTACAAAGGTAAGGGTGTTAAAGTATTTGGCAAGAAAATCTTGCGAAAAGAAGGTAAGAAAAAATAAACAACTTATACTATATATTTATGTTAACAAGTTATCAAAGAAGAAAAATTAGAGTTAGAAATAATGTTAAAAAAAATAACAAATCTAACAGACCTAGAATGACCGTAAATAGAACCAATAAAAACATTTATGTTCAAATAATCAGTATTAATGGAGGCGTTTTAGTTCAATCATCAAGCATATTATTTGACGAGAAAATTACTGGAGTTGACAAGGCTAAAATTGTTGGAAAAAATATTGCAGAGCTTTGTAAAAAAGCAAATATAGACAATATAGTATTTGACAAAGGTGCGTATAATTATAATGGACGCGTTAAAGCTTTAGCTGATGCGTGTCGCGAATTTGGATTAAAATTTTAATTATTAAATCATAAGATGACAAAGCAAAAAAATCAAAAAGAAAAAGTTTCTCAAGAAATCATCGAGAGATTAATAGCTGTTAACCGCGTATCAAAAACTGTAAAAGGTGGCAAAAATATGTCATTCTCAGTTTTGGTTGTCGTTGGCGATAAGAACGGAAAAGTTGGCTTTGGAAAAGGTAATGCAACAGAAGTTTCTGATGCAAAAAATAAGGCTTTTGAAGCTGCAAAGAGAGCTATGATCAAGGTTTCCTTAAAAGAAGGTCGCACAGTTCATCACGATATATTTGCCAGATACTGTTCTGCAAAAGTTTATTTAAGATCAGCGCCGGTTGGAACTGGAGTAATTGCTGGTGGACCAATGCGTGCAGTTTTTGAATGTGCTGGAATCAGTGATGTGGTCGCTAAATCAGTTGGAACATCAAATCCATATAATATGATCGGGGCAACTTTTTTAGCTCTTAAAAATTTAGCATCCCCAAAACTAATCGCCGAAAGAAGATCTAAAGAAATTTCTGAAATTATAAAAAGAAGAAATTCAGCATTAAATAATATTTCTGAAAATAAAAATGATTAAATAAAAATATGAAAATCGAACATTATTTAAACAAAACAATAAAAATTACTCAAGTTAAGGGTGGATCAAAATTGAACGCAAGACAAAAAGGAAGTCTTATTGGTCTTGGGCTTAGAGGAATAGGGTCTTTTTCAGAAATTAAGGTCGACAATTCAGTCTTGGGAATGATTAGAAAAATTTATCACATTATTAAAATTTTATAAAATTATCAATATGTCTTTATCGTTACAAAGTCTTCCAAAAATTAAAAGAAATTCCAAAATTAGAGTTGGAAGAGGTATTGGATCTAGCAAGGGAAAAACATCTGGAAGGGGTGTTAAGGGTCAAAAAGCAAGAACTGGACATCATTCAGTAAAAGGTTTTGAAGGTGGACAAACGCCAGCTCACATGAGATTGCCAAAAAGAGGTTTTGTCAATAATCTCAGAAAAGAAATCGAGGTTGTTAATATAAGAGATTTAGTTAATCTAATTGAGAGTAAAAAAATAAATTCACAATCGGAAGTAACCAAAGAGCAACTTGAAAATCTTGGTTTAATTAAAAATAAAAAATCAGTTGTTAAGCTAATAATGGGAAAATCTAAAATTGATTTGCATTTCAAAGTTTTGGTTGACAAATATTCTAAGAACGCACAAAGATTTTCATAGAAAATGAAGAAAGAGTCGAATCTAACAGATCTAAAAAAGAGAATCTTATTTACAATTTTTATTTTAATTGTTTATAGATTCGGGACATTCGTGCCGATTCCAGGAATTGATACAAAAATTTTGGAAAAAATTTTCTCTGGATCATCTGCCGACGTATTTGGAATGATAAATCTTTTTTCCGGCGGTGCGCTAGAAAGAATGAGTATATTCGCTTTAAATATCATGCCTTATATAACAGCGTCAATAGTAATGCAATTGCTGACCTCAATGCACTCCGGGCTTGAATCCTTAAAAAAAGAAGGCGAATTTGGCAGAAGTAAGATTAACCAATATACTCGTTATCTTACAATATGTTTAGCTCTGTTTCAATCTTTTGGAGTTTATTACGCGCTTTCAAATTCTGAGAATAATGCCTTCATATCAGACTCTAATATATTTTTATGGACAACTGTGGTTAGTTTAGTTGGTGGCACAGTAATGTTAATGTGGTTTGGTGAAAAAATTTCATCATCAGGAATTGGAAACGGAATATCTTTGATAATATTTGTTGGAATAGTGTCATCCCTGCCTTCAACGATAATTGAGATGTTTGATTTACTTAAAACCGGAGTATATAGTTTTATGGTAATAATTTTATTCTTTTTAATATTCGTTGGTGCAATAATTTTAGTTTGCTTTATTGAGAAAACCAATAGAAAAATAAAAATACAATACCCAAATTCATCAATGATGAAAAGTGCAGGAATGTCAGATTCATCATTTTTGCCATTAAAAATTAATCTTTCAGGAGTTATACCGCCAATTTTTGCTAGTTCAATTTTAATGTTTCCAATTGCAATAGTCCAAATTGCAGAAATCGATGGCAATGCAATACTTTCAATGTTGCAAAGAGGGGGAATGTTATATGTATTTTTATTTTCTTTTCTAATTTTATTCTTTTCATATTTTTATTCATCAATAATTTTCAATACCCAAGAAGTCGCTAATAATTTAAAGAAAAGTAATTGTTTTATTCTTGGAGTTCGCCCGGGTCAAGCTACTACAGATCATTTGGATAAAATAATATCCAGACTTACTCTTATAGGAGCTATTTACTTAATAATTATATGTGTAATTCCAGAAACCTTGATTGCCAGAACTTCAATTCCTTTACACATAGGTGGAACAGGAATCCTGATAATGGTTAATGTGGTAATGGATTTAATAAATCAAATTCAATCACATTTATTTGCCGGAAAATACGGTTCTGGAGCTGGAAAGAAAAAAAGAATTAAAGTAAGAGGATGAACATAATTTTTTTAGGAGCTCCGGGCTCAGGAAAAGGAACTCAAGCCTCGCTTCTTTCTTCAAGCGTTAATATAGAATCCATCTCAACCGGGGATTTATTAAGAAGGGAAGTTGAAAAAAAAAGTAAAATAGGGGTTTTGGCAAAATTGCAAATGGAGTCAGGTGCTCTTGTTTCCGATGATGTTGTTATAAATATTATAAAAGAAAAAATTACAACAAAAAGTTGTGAAAAAGGATTTATATTAGATGGGTTTCCAAGAAATATTAATCAAGCGTTAAAACTCGAAGAAATGCTTGAAAATTGTAATAAAAAAATTGATAAAGTATTTAATTTTGAAGTAGAAGAAGATGTTTTAATAAAAAGAATAGCTGGACGTTACACTTGTAAAAAATGTGGCGCCGTTTATAATCGTTACTTTAAACCAACTTTAAAAGATGGTGAATGTGACAATTGTGGCTCTAATGAGTTAGAAAACAGAATCGATGATAATGAAGAGACGGTTAAAAATCGTCTTAAAGTTTACAAAGAATCTAGTTTCCCACTTATTGAGTATTACAAAAAAAAACACTTGCTTGTTTCGATAGATGCTTTAAAAATATCTACCTTGGTTTTTGAGGAACTGAAGTCGAACATTAATAATTAACTTAATTGAGGACATAACATTGGCTAGAATCGCTGGTATCAATATTCCTAAGGAAAAGCGTTTTGTAATTGCTTTGACTTATATATATGGAATAGGAACAACAACTGCAGAAAAAATTTGCAACAAATTAAAAATAAATCTAAGTCTTAGAACCAATCAAGTAAGCGAAGAAAAGCTTGCTCAAGTAAGATCTTTAATTGAAAAAGAATTCCCTGTTTTAGAGGGTGATCTTAGAAGAAAAATTTCTTCAGACATTAAGAGATTAATAGACATAGGTTGTTATCGTGGCATAAGGCATGTTAAAAAATTGCCGGTTAGAGGTCAAAGAACTCACACGAACGCCAAAACTCGTAAGGGTCGCGGAGTTGCAATTGCAAACAAAAAGAAAGCGGTAAAATAATCTGAATCATTAATTTTTTATGACTGAAACAAAAAGCGATACTGCGTTAAAAGAAAAAAAATCTAAAGGCGCATCCAAAAAAAGAAAAAATATTGTCAGTGGAGTAATTCACGTATATGCAAGTTTTAATAACACAATAATTTCAATTTCCGAAAATAACGGAAATATTATATGCTGGTCTTCAGCTGGAAAGCATGGATTTAAGGGCTCTAGAAAAGCGACTCCATATGCTGCCCAAGTTGCAACTCAACATGCAGTTAATATAGCAAAAGAATGTGGATTACAAAATGCAGTTGTTGAAATAAGAGGTCCGGGTGTTGGTCGTGAAGCCTCATTAAGAGCGATTCAAGTTTCAGGAATAATTGTATCTTCAATAAAAGACATAACTTATCTTCCTCACAATGGCTGTCGTCCAGCAAAAAGAAGAAGAGTCTAATTAATTTATAAAAATAATTATAATCAATTCACAAAAATATGGCAATTTTAAAAGAAAACTGGAGCACACTTACAAAACCAACTTCAATTGTATTAAAAGAAGGTTATAATAATTTAACAAAATCAGTAATTGTTATGGAGCCTTTTGCAAGAGGATATGGCAACACTTTAGGTAATTCATTAAGAAGAGTTTTGCTTTCCTCAATCAACGGTTTTGCGGTTACATCTGTTAAAATAGAGGGCGTTATGCATGAATACGCCACAATTGACGGAATCAAAGAAGATGTTCTTGATATAATAATGAACCTAAAAGGATTGGCCATAACTAAAGATGATCCATCCCCATCAATTTTAAAGCTTACTGCAAACAAGTCTGGTCAAGTATTTGCTGGATCAATTGATTTGCCAAGCGGTGTTGACATTTTAAATAAGGATCATTTAATTTGCACATTAAGCAAAGGTGCAAAAATCGATATGACCATAGTTGTTGAATATGGTAGAGGATATTGTGCTCATGATGCTGAGAAAAAAATTGATAACTCAATTGGGTCTATCAAAGTTGATTCAGTATTTAGCCCAGTAAAAAAAGTTGCTTATAAAGTTGAAAATGCTCGTGTTGGACAAATTACAGATTATGATAAACTTATAATTGAAATTGATACCAATGGAACTCTTACTCCGCAAGATTCACTTGCAATTGCAGCTAAAATTTTACAAGATCAGTTACAAAATTTTATTAACTTTGATGTTTCTAAAATTGATGTACCGGTTGAAAAAGAAATTGTTATTGAGCCCGAATTTAATAAAAATTTACTTAAAACAATTGAAGAACTTGAGCTTTCAGTGAGATCATATAACTGTCTTAAAAATGAAAACATAATTTATGTTGGAGATTTGGTTGTAAAAACTGAAATTGAAATGTTAAAAACTGCAAATTTTGGAAGAAAATCATTAAATGAGTTGAAAGATAATCTTAAATCCATGGGTTTATCTTTTGGAATGAAGCTCACCAACTGGCCTCCAAAAAACATTGAAGAACTTTTGAAAATAAAAAATAAAGAATTTTAATTTTATTATAACTAAATTATGAAGCACGGAATAAAAGGTAGAAAATTAAATAGAAATAGCTCTCATAGAAAGGCTCTATTAAAAAATTTATCAATTGCATTGATCACAAATGAAGGCATTAAAACTACGCTCCCAAAAGCCAAAGAATTAAAGCCATTTATTGAAAAAGTAATAAATCTTTCAAAAAAAGATAATCTTGCTAACAGAAGATTGGCCCAATCAATCATAGGCAATCAAGAAACTGTTGCAAAGCTTTTCAAAGAAATCGGACCGAGAGTTCTATCAAGAAATGGTGGATACACTAGAATCTTAAAATATGGATTCAGAGTTGGAGATAAGGCTCCTATGGCTTATATGGAATTAGTTGACCGTATTCAAGTCGAAGAAAAAGCTGAACAAATTGCAAAATCATAAATTAATAAAAAATATGAAAAATATCATTTTAGATTTTAATAAAGCGCAAGTCGAAAAAATCAAAGAATCTGCAGGATTCAAAATTCCAAATTTCAAAGTTGGCGACACATTAAGTGTCAAATATAAAATCACTGAAGGCGAAAGCACCAGAATTCAAGCTTTTAATGGAATAGTTATTGCAAGAACAAAGGGAAATGAAAATTACAATGCCACCTTTACGCTTAGAAAAATTAGTTCTGGTGTTGGTGTTGAAAGAAAATATAATTTATATTCACCTTTAATAGCTGGGATAGAAGTTTTAAAACAAGGTGATGTTAGAAGAGCCAAGCTTTATTACCTTAGAAATTTAACTGGTAAAGCTTCCAGAATCAAAGAAAAATTTGATTTCACGGATGCTTCCAATGCTAAAAATGAATCATAAATTTATCTGTGTTTTCCAAAATAAATAATATTAAAAAAAACTTATTATTTATTTTGGTACTACTCTCATCATGTGTAAATAGTGATTATTATAAATATGGCAAAATAACTTTTCATGCTACTGCTGAAAATAATTTTTTTGTATTTACCGTTGACGATAATTTTTATAAAAAATATAAAAATTCCCCAAACAATGTCAATCATCCAAGATTAAGCGACGAAGAATATAAGATGCTCAAAGCTCTGCTAAAAAATAAAAAATATTGCATAGAAAATTACATAAGTCCGCAATTTGAAATTATCTCAAGACAAGAAAAAATATTCGACACAACTTTCCCTAAACTTATTGCCGAAAACTACAACGCTAAGCCACTAACCCCAGTTTCTTACTATGGTAAATGTATAAAATAAATTATCAAAATTAATCTAAAAAATTCAAAAAATTTAATTGAATTTAAAACTTCTTAATTAATAAATTTTTAGAATAAAATTGCTAAAACGCAAACCTAAAATTTAAAATTAAATCTTAGCATTTGTTATAATTTTCTCTTTCAATTTGTAAAAAATCGCTTAGAATAATAAAGATAATCTTATCCAAAAACTTAATTAAATTCACTCAATGATTCTTCGTTATTCACGTCCCGAAATGACTAAAATTTGGTCACAAGAAAATAAATATCAAATCTGGTTTGATATTGAAATATATGCTCTAGAAGCCTTAGAAACATTAAAAATTGCTCCGAGTGGAACCGCTCAAAGAATTCGTGATAATTTTTTAAAAAGTGGTAGGAAGTTTGATTGTGATCGCATCGACGAAATTGAAAGAACCACCAAGCATGATGTCATTGCTTTTTTAACTCATTTAGCGGAATTAACGGGTGAAAATTCACGTTTTATTCATTACGGAATGACCAGCTCCGATGTCCTTGACACTTGCCTTTCTTCGCAACTTTCGCAAGCTTGCGATTTGCTAATTGCTGATTTAGAAAAAGTCTTGGAAAGTTTAAAAAAACGTGCTTTCGAACATAAAAATACTATTTGCGTTGGGCGTTCGCACGGCATTCACGCCGAACCAACAACCTTCGGATTAAAACTCGCACGTTTTTACGCTGAATTTTTTCGTAATCTCGAACGTTTAAAAAATGCAAAAAAAGAAATTTCGGTTTGTGCTATATCTGGAGCGGTTGGAACTCACGCCAATGTCTCGCCACAAGTGCAAGAATATGTCGCTAAAAAATTAAATTTAACTTCAGAAACCACTTCAAGCCAAGTGATTCCAAGAGACCGCCACGCCATGTTTTTTGCGACGCTCGGCGTTATTGCTTC
>JBIIFQ010000185.1:0-2902 GCA_044237235.1 Rickettsiales bacterium | reverse complement strand
GATTCAACTTTTAATTTCTCCGATTCAATGTTATTTTTTTCTTTACGCACTAAAGAAAATTCGGGTAAAAGTTTTTTAATTTGCTCTTTGTCGAATAAATGAAAATCATTTGCCGAAATAAGAATCTGAGGCTTTTGCCCCGCATGAAGTTTATCGGTAATTTTGCCATCTTTGGCATGACGAAACTCATAAATTCGTAATAAAATTGGCTCTCTTTGATGGGGTGATAAAAATTCTAAAACATCGCCGGCATCGAGGCGATTCTTACCTTCAAAAATCATATTATCATTGTCGTCCCAGCCGACAACGCGTCCGGCATATTCGTAAAAACTAGTTGAGCCCGTGCTTTCATAATCATGGGCTAAATTAGTTAAGCGACCTTCGTGAAAGGCGAGGGTGTAGCCCCGATTGGCAACGGAATTTATTTCATCCATATAATCATCGGCGCACCAATTTTGCGGATCTTTGATATAATCATCAATCGCGGCGCGATAAACGCGGGCAACCGATCCGGCATAAAATTCAGTTTTATTTCGACCTTCAACTTTGAAAGAATCGAGCCCGATTTTGATATATTCATCGAGTTTTGGCAATAAACATAAATCTTTGGAATTTAAAATGTAAGAGCCGTGGACGTCCTCTTCAAAAGGCATCAAAGCCCCAGGACGAATTTCTTCTTCCAAGAAAAAATCGAAAAGTTCTTTGTTATTTTCGTTAATTTCAATTTCATGTTCGGTGTTGTCTTTGAGCTTGATTTTGAGTTTATAACCCCAACGGCATGAATGAGCGCAAGAACCTTGGTTGGCACCGCGTTCCGCCATAAAATTTGAAAGTAAACAGCGTCCCGAATAAGTCATGCACATCGAGCCGTGAATAAAAGTTTCAAGTTTAATATCGGGGCATTTTTGGCGAATTTCGGCGAGCTCTTCGAAGCTTACTTCGCGAGCCATCACCACCAATTTCGCTCCTTGATTTTTCCAAAAATCGACGGTGAGCCACGAACAAACATTGGCTTGGGTTGAAATATGAATTTCGAGATCGGGAGCATGTTCGCGCACAAATTGAAATACTCCCGGATCGGAAATTATCAAGCCGTCGGGATTTACCATTTTGACGGTTTCAATAAATTGCGGAAGTTTTTCAATATCTTTATTATGCGAAAATAAATTTAAAGTGAGATAAACTTTTTTGCCAAAAGAATGAGCGTATTTTATGCCTTCGACGACATCTTCCAAAGTGAAAGAAGACTTGACTCGAAGCGACATGTCGGGCGTGCCTAGATAAACGGCATCAGCGCCGTAAAGAATGGCGGTTTTTAAACGGTCAAGAGTGCCAGCCGGCAACAACAGCTCGGGCTTTTTTAAAGAATTTTCGGTCATTATTTTTAAATTATTTTTTTGCAGGAAAAATATTTGACGCGAATTTTATTGCAGAAATTGTTAATTGTAAATGTGGAAAATATTGGGTTTTAAATTTTAAATAAAATCTTTACAAAGAAATATATAACATATTATATTTAATTAAGAATCATGTTTTCAATTAATTATAATAAATATTTATTATGCCCAATCAAGAACCAACTCCGGAGAGGATAAAAGAATTTGATTTGGCTCTAGAAAGTTTTCACAATAGTCACAATAGAGATGTTCTGGATTTGGGATATCAAACTTTATTAGAAAAAGAAAATTCTCTTAGAGGACATTTTGAATTATCGGTTTTCAATGATTGTTATAATTTTAATTATGATAGAATTAATCGACTTTTTGAAAGTGATGAAACATTATTTAATATCAAGGATCTTAATGGTGATAATATTTTGCAAATTATAATTAAAGATTGCAAAAAAGATGGCATATCTTTTATAGAGAAATATATTGATAAATTTGAAATGAAAGATGAATTAAAGAATAAGCTTATTTCTGATTATTTATTTTATAATCCGGATCATCAGGATTTTTGTACTGAAGATTGTATAAAAATCATCAAAATTCTAGTAAATAGTGGAGTAAAGATTACTAATGAAGATCTTAAAAAATGTTGGCAAGAAGAAGTTTTTAAAAATCTAGTTGAACATGCTGAACCTTCAACTTTAAAAAGTGGGCTATTTCTTATTTTTGAAAATAATACTAATGAAAATGAAATTCTAAAAATTAAATATTTACTAGAGGAAAAGGGAGTCAGAATTAATGACTTTTTAGAGTGGAGCCCTGAAACTTCTCAAGCTAAAAATAATTTTGTTGACTTTGTTTTAAATCATGGCGACGAAACCACAAAAACTAGTTTTTTAGCACAACTTTCTTCTTCAGGATCGGAACAAAAAGTTGAGTTTTTTAAAGATTTGAGTAAAAAAAATCTTAATAAACTAGACATAGTTAAACTTATTTATGAAAAAAACTCATTTCTATTAAAAAAAATAATTAATAGTCATATAGATATCTTATTAGAGCCAGTTATTTTAACACAAATAATTGAAAAATATCCAGAATTTTTAGAAGAAAAAGATGAAGATAATCGCACACTAATCGATCGTGCAATAGATGGCAAATTAGATGCTTTAAAAACAATAATAGAAGCTAAACCTGAATTTTTAGAAAAACAAAATCGACATAACGAAACTCCTCTTTTAAATCTTTTAAGGAAATATGTCCCTGAGCCCTACCATCAAAACCATGAAAAAATAAAATATATTTTTAAAAAACAGTTTAAGCGAAATAGTAATATAGATATCTTATTAGAGCCAGTTATTTTAACACAAATAATTGAAAAATATCCAGAATTTTTAGAAGAAAAAGATGAAGATAATCGCACACTAATCGATCGTGCAATAGATGGCAAATTAGATGCTTTAAAAACAATAATAGAAGCTAAACCTGAATTTTTAGAAAAACAAACTCGATATAAC
>JBIIFQ010000022.1:0-10852 GCA_044237235.1 Rickettsiales bacterium | reverse complement strand
ATTAAAATTTTTGATCGCGAAGGCAATAAACTCAACGATTCAATTGAAATTGAAATTGAAAATTTAATTAGCGCCGATTTAACTCAATATTTAGCCAAATCTTCAAATTTAGGACGCGTTAAAAGGCTCGACGACACCCGTGGACGCTATATCGAATTTGTTAAAAATTCTTTCCCGCGCGATAAAAATTTAAGCAATTTAAAAATTGTCGTTGATTGCGCCAACGGCGCTTCTTATTCAATGGCACCAACGATTTTTCGTGAACTCGGAGCTCAAGTTATTGAAATTGGCGTCGAGCCCAACGGCTTCAATATCAACGAAAATTGTGGCTCAACTCATCCACAAATTTTACAAAAAAAAGTTGTCGAGGAATCTGCCGATATCGGCATCGCACTTGATGGCGACGCCGATCGTTTAGTCGTCGTCGATGAAAAAGGTGTAATAATTGATGGTGACAAATTAATCGCCATTATCGCCGAAAAATTGCATGATGAAGGGCGACTTAAAGGCGATTTGGTAATCATTACGCAAATGTCAAATATGGCACTTGAAGAATATTTAAATTATATCGGCGTTTCGACGATTCGCACGCAAGTTGGCGATCGTTATGTTCTCGAAGAAATGCGTCGACAAAAATGTAATTTTGGGGGCGAACAATCAGGACACATAGTTCTCGGCGATTACTCTACCACGGGCGATGGCCTGATCGCTTCTTTACAAATTTTAGCAAAATTGGCGAGCGACAATATAAAAATTAGCGAATTATCCAATATTTTCCAACTCAATCCGCAAATTTTAAAGAATATTCGTTTTGATAAAAATGCTCCAAACCCCATGGAAAACAAGTCTTTTCAAGATTTTATTATTCAAAAAGAATTAGAATTAAAAAAATCTGGAAGAATCTTGGTGAGAAAATCTGGAACCGAAAACTTACTTAGAATTATGATTGAAGGCAAAGATTTTGAATTAATTAACAAAATTTCGGATGAAATAATATTATTTGCCAACAAGTTATAAAAAATTTCAATTAATCTGAGGAAAAATTTTAATTACTGACCTTTAGTCTTTGCGATATATAATCTTCGACTCTCTTAAATTCTTCTTTTATTTTATGAAAAATCTCAACTTTTTTTTCAATTTCGATGTCGGAACTCTTTTGCGCAAACTCAAGAATTTTTGATAATGGAAAGGCTCCGATTGAGGCTGATGAACCCTTCAAAGCATGGGAAGCCATATACCAAGCATTATTATCGTCGGATTTTAATGCATTGTCCAGTTTTACAATATTATATTTTGAATTATCCAAAAAAATTTCAAATAACTCTCTTTCAAAAACTAAATCATTACCGATAATTTTTCTTAGAAAATCAATGTCGATAGAATTTTTATTATCATCTAAACTCATAATTATTACTTCAAATAAAATTTAAAAAACTAGGTAATTAAAAAATATAGATTGATTTAAACTAATCTATGGAAAAATAATAATCCAAAAAAAAATTTACAAATCGCTTCAAAAAATATGTAAAAATTGAGAATTTTAATTCTTAATTTTTAATTTTTGTAGCAATTGATCTGTGTCATCCCTAAGTAATTCAACTTTTACTTCGGTTGTGCCATTACCTTTGAATCCAAGGAGTTCGGCTGCTTTTTCAGAAACATCGATTATGCGATTTTTAGCAAAAGGACCGCGATCATTTACTCTTAAAATTTGCGATTTACCATTTTTTAAATTAGTGACTTTAATCAAAGATGGCAAAGGTAAAGTTGGATGCGCTGCCGTCAAATCTCCCATATTATAGATCTCGCCATTGGCAGTTTTTTTACCGTGAAAATCTTCACCATACCATGAGGCGGTGCCAATTTCTTCAAAGCTTTCGTAATCTTGAGGAACATAAGATACACCAAACGCAGTGTAAGGTTTACCTATTTTAAAATGCCCAGAATAAACTCCCGATTCAAGAAGATTATCGCGATTAATTTCACGCTCTCCCGAATATTCAGCAAGCTCGTCGTCAAGTTCATCATCGACGGTTTTAAATTCAGAATTCCGTCTTAATCCGTTTGATGAAAATTTATTTATCTCACTATCTTTTATTTTATAATTACGATAATTTTCGGTATTATAACCGTAATCGCTTGGCATAAAATTTAATGGCGTTTTTGAGATTGGTAAGCCCGCCTGCATTGATTCCGATGGCTTTATCTTTCTGGCAAATCCTCTGCCCGCATTAACAAATTTTCCTTCGAAATTCCGTGAATAACGTTTTTTACTTTTGTATGAACGTGATTGAGAATCATCAAAAGCACAAGATGACAGCGTAAGCGATATAGCGATTAAAAAACTTAATAATTTAGTCATTAATTTTTATTTTTTTGTAATCATAATTTGATATAGCAGTCTTATATCCTAGACTAACCAATGTTTTAAAAGCAAACTCTTCTTGATTAGAAGATTTAAATTCATTTTTAGTGATTAAAAATATGCCATATTTGGCAAATAAATTTGAAAATAATTCATTTCCAAAAATTCCCGAAAGGCAATGATTTGAGGTTAAAAAAACTTTTTTCTTAATATTAAAATCAAGATCCTTGCACAATTTTTCAAAATCCAAAATTGAACAAAAATGAATGTTGGGAGTCTCGTACCATTGATATGGCATAGTTTTGTTAACCGGCATTTGTCCTTTAAACATTAAATAAAAACGATTCATAATGTGAGCAAAATTTGGCAAAGAAACCACCGCGTAATTGGCAATTCTGAGCATTTCCAACAAAATTTTCGGCGGATTTTGCGTCGCTTGAATTGTTTGACTTAAAACAGCGTAATCAAAAGATTTATCTGGATAAATCGACAAATCATTTTCGGCATTGCCGTGAATCACCGAAAGTCCGCGAATAATTGCTTTACTAACTTGAGTATGAGAAATTTCTAAACCACGAGCGTCAATATTTTTGGTATTTTTTAAAAAATGTAATAATTCGCCATCGCCACAACCAATATCAAGAACCCTACTATTTGGATTAATCAAATCGGCTACAACCCGCAAATCATAACGAATTTTTTGTGGGTTAAAATTTTTATTATTTTGCATCATTTTAAGCAATAATATTATTACTTTTTAAAAAAATATAATCCTGATTAAACTTTAACAAATTTATTTTTCAACCAATAAACCATTTATTGTTTTTTCAAGAATATCATTCTTTAATAAAAAAGAATCATGTCCACCATTACTTTCAATCACAACCGAGCTAACATTTATATTGCACGCACTTAATGAATAAGTTAGCTTCCTAGATTCACTAGGCGGGAACAGCCAATCATCGGAAAAAGAAATAATGCAAATTTTGCAAGATTTATTTTTTGCCAATTCAACAAAAGCGCCACTTAAATTGCCATTAAAATCACTCTCTAAATCAAAATAATCAACGGCACGCGTGATGATTAAATAAGAGTTTGGATCGAATCTTTCGACAAAGCGATTGCCTTGATAATGTAAATAATTTTCAACCTCAAAATCTCTTTTAGCGCTAAAAGAAAAGCCTGCTTTATTATTTAAATCGCGTCCAAATTTTTTCTGCAAAGAAGTCTCAGAAAGGTAAGTAATATGAGCCGTCATACGTGAAATCGCCAAACCATTTTTTGGAAATTTTTCATTAATTAAATAATCCCCTTCACACCAATTTGGATCGCTAATAATCGCTTGCCTTCCCACTTCGTGAAAAGCAATATTTTGTGGCGAATGTCGATAAGAAGTTGCCATCGGAATTAAAATTTTTACTTTATTTGGAAATAAAACTCCCCACGCCAAAACTTGCATTCCACCCGTTGATCCGCCAATCACCGCATGCAATTTAGCAATGCCAAAATGCTCGATTAATAAATTTTGAGCACGCACCATATCGTGAATTGTTAAAAACGGAAAACCGCTTCCAAATGGTTTCTTGGTTTGTGGATCAATTTCTTTTGGACCAAAAGAGCCCATGCATCCGCCAATTACATTTGAGCAAATCACAAAAAATTTATCGGTATCGATCGCCTTGCCTTTGCCGACCATAAAATCCCACCAACCATCTTTTTGAATGACAGGATTTGAGCTCGCGACATATTGATCTCCGGTTAAAGCGTGGCAAATTAAAATGGCATTCGACTTGTCGGCATTAAGATTTCCGTAAGTTTGATAGGCTATCGGAAAATTTTCAATTTCCAAACCCGAAGATAATTTTAGTTGAGAATTTTGTGCGACATAAATAATATCGCCAATTTCAAATTCTTGATTTAAATGACCAAATCTTGACTTAACTTTCATTAAATTTTATAAATAGAATTATTGTTAAACCTAAATATTAAAAACCAATGAGCGAAAATCAACAAAATAAAAAACTTGCTTTGTTTCGCGAGCAAATCGACGAAATAGATTTAAAAATTCTCAATCTCTTAAAAGACCGAATGGAGATTGTTAAAAATGTTGGCGAGTTAAAAAAATCTTGTAATGAGAAATTTTATATTCGTTCAAATCGCGAAGCCGACATGATCAAAAACCTTGTCAATCTCGCCGAAGATAAATTTCCAAAATCAACAATTATCAATATTTGGCGTAAAATTATAACCAGCGCCAACATGAATGAACAAGCACTGCGAATCGCTATTCACAATCCACGTAATAGCGCCGATTACACCTATTTAACTCGAGAATATTACAATAATGACGTGCCAATTATTAATTATGATAGCGCTAATAGCGTAGTTGCGGAATTGGAAAATAATCAAGCACAAATCGGCATTTTTGCCCTTCCCGACTCGAGCGATGATGGCGAAAAAAAAGAAGATACCAAAGAAAATTGGTGGATTTCTCTCGCCAATAATCGCATTGGACTTAAGATTTTCGCCAAAATTCCTTTCGTTGAATTTGCGCAAAAAGATAAAAATTCTAATTCAATTCAACTCGTTGCCGCCGCGATTAAAGAGCCGGAAAAATCGAATTGTGATAAAAGTTTAATTACCATCGAAACTGGCAAAGAAATCAATAAATCCGCAATTCTATCGGCACTTAAAGAAGTTGGTCTTGAAGGTAAAATTTTAAAATCCACGCAAATTATGCAATTTGATGGCATCAAATTTCACTTGATCGAACTTGAAGGTTTTCACCTCGAAAATGACGATGTTTTTAAAAAACTTTCTCAATCAAAAATTAAACCTTATATTAAAGTTTTAGGTCATTTTGCCCAAACTATTTTAATTTAAAAACTCCGCTTGACTTCAACAGATAATTTATTTTAAAATGATAAAAGTTAACAAAGCTTTATCCTTTTTATGAACGTCGAGTTTTTAAAAAATTTTCTAGGCAATTTTTAATTTAAAAATCCTAAAAAACTAGTGGATATTAAGCGTTACAACCTTCAAAATCATGACTAAACGTATTAACGCTAAGAAAAAACTTAGCAGAAAATTAGGTGGAAGCCTTTGGGGTCAAGCTAAAGATTCCTTTACCAAACGTAATTATCGCCCTGGACAACATGGAGCTTCTTCAAAAGGTCGCACCAGTGACTACGGAGTTCAGCTTCGCGCTAAACAAAGAATGAAATTTTACTACGGCAATATTTCTGAAAAACAATTCCACAATACTTTTAAACTTGCTTCAAAAATGAAAGGCGATGTGAGTGAAAACTTCATCGGAGCCCTTGAAAGCAGACTTGACGCCATCGTTTATCGCGCAAATTTCGTGCCAACCGTTTTCGCGGCTCGTCAATTCGTTAACCATAAACATGTTCTCGTCAATGGTAAAGCGGTTAACATTCCATCTTATCGTTTAAAAGTTGGTGATGTTGTGCAAATTCGTGAAAAATCGCGCAAGCTTAATATCGTAATTGATGCTTTACAAAAAATGGAACGCGACGTCCCATCTTACTTGGCATTAGATAAAGACAATTATTCAATAAAATTAACCGAAAAACCAACCTTCGCTGAAGTTCCTTACGCAATCGAAATGGAACCTCACCTTATTACAGAATTCTATTCAAGATAGTTTTCTAACCTCACTAAAAAACCCTCTTTCTTTTTACTAAGAAAGAGGGTTTTTTTGTTTCTGCTTCGACTTCGCAAATTTTATTTTTTATAAAACATTTATGATTTTGTCAATCATAACATCGCCAAGATCCTCTAGGGCTCTAATTGTAATAGAGTTTTTATAAAATTCATCTGTAGCATGTCCAATTCCAACCCCGATAATTTCAATCTTGCCACGCTTTTCGATCATATTAATCACATGTCGCAAATGATCGGATAAAATATCGCCATCATTATTGCAAGTGGTCGAATCATCAACGGGCGTGCCGTCGGAAATTACCATCAAAATTTTCCTTTTTTCACTTTGTTGTGCTAAGCGTGAACGCGCAAATAGCAGGGCTTCGCCGTCAATATTTTCTTTTAAAATTCCCTCTTTAAGCATCAATCCTAAATTGATTTTCGACTTTTTAAAACTTTGATTATAACTTTTGTAAATAATATGTCGAAGCTCGTTTAAGCGTCCGGGATTTTTTTTACGACCCGTAGTTTCCCACAATTTTCTAACGCGTCCGCCCTTCCAATCCGAAGTGGTGAAACCAATAATTTCAGTTTTAATTGAAAATTTTTCCAAAATTTCGGCAATAATTTCGCACGCCATCGCACTCATCACGATTGGATTTCCGCGCATCGAGCCCGAATTATCAAGCAATATTGTTAAAGTTGTATCGTGATATTCATGGGCTTTGGAATTAATCCACACATCCTCAATCATTGGCGACAAAACTAAATTTACTAATTTTTTTCGATTCAAAACCCCGCCCGAAGCATCAAACTCTAAGTAAGTATTTTTCTTTGATAATAATTTTCTTTTCAATTTCAAATTCATTTTTTTAGAAATTGAATTGAGTTTTGATATTTTTAAATCGAGTTGGTTGCGTAAATTTTCAAGTTCACTTTTAGCAATAAATTTTTTTGGATTGATTATCTCATCAAATTGATTCGAAAAAATTGTATAAGGATTTTTAAACTCGATTTTATTATTGTCAATTGAAGGCTTGTCAATAATGGTTTCATCCAATTTTTCATCTTCAAAAATTGGCATCTCGGTTAATTTTTTTTCGACAATTTTTTCTTCGCTAGAATTTTCACTAACCTCATTATTTTGAATTTGATTTAAATTATTTTCTACCGATTCGGCGCCAAAATTTTCGGCTTCTTTAGGTGTTTGTTTTTGCTCTTCGGGGCTTGATTTAGAAGGATTTTGCTCGATTTCTTCATTTTCAATAATTAACTCTTCTAAAATTAATTTTAAATTTTTAGCAAAATTTTCTTGGTGATAAATATATTTTTCTAAATCAAAGATTTTTTGCACAATTTTTGGTGCCAAATTTTTTTGTAAATCTCTAACAAATTCTTGAGTTTTTGGTAAAATTTTATTGGAAAAAAATTTATTTAAGATAATGATATCAAGGTTGGAAGGCTCAGCATAAAAAATATCATTTTCGATTTTTGTTAAAATATTTTTGACAATTCCCAAATAACAATCGCTCGCCAAAATAATAATTCGCGCTTTCTCAAAATCATCGAAAATTTTGGCGACATTAATTTTTAAATTATTTAAATTATTGATTTCAAATTTAAATTTTTGATGAATTTGAGGATTGTGAAATAAGCCATAACATGTTGATAAATCAATGCTTGGACGCATTATTGTCAAAATTTCAGCATCATCATCGGCCTTTCTAAGCAAATTAGAATTTGGTAAAAATGCTTTTAAAGAAAATATTTTTGCGATTAATTTTTCCTCTTGAAAATCAACAATATTTTGATTCCAAGAAAAAAAATTATTGATAAAATTTTCATCAAAATCGATGTGCAAGTTAGAATTTTGCACCATGTTGCAATAAGTCGCCACAAGGTTTTCTTTAATTTTTTCAAAATTTTTTGGCGAATTTTTCAAGTTTAAAAATTATTTTAAATTTTTAGAAATTTCATTAAAGAGCGCCGAAGCACTTAAATATGATGCCTCGACGCGACCATGAATTAACCAATCTCCACAAGCACCGAGTTGCATTTTATTATCAATAAAAAATTTTACATTATTTTCTTGCTTAGCGATATTTGCATAACGCCAACGATGAATATCTTGATGAATAATATTGTCGATTGGCTGTTGAATTATTTTTTCAAATTCCATAATAAGTTGTTTTTTAACTTCCTCAATATCATTTTCGATATTATGATCAGCCCAGTCGTTTCTAGCTAAAATTGTATATGAAGCCGAATTTTTTCGTTGCGGTTTTGAACTTTCAGAACTAATCCAAGAAATTATTGAATTCTTAACCAAAGCTACGTCATAAGGAATTTTTAACGGCTGAGCAAGTCCAAGCATCAAAGCAAAACAACCCAACATTTTTATATTTTTTGTCGCTTCAAAAAAATTACAATTTTGCGGAATCAATTCTAATAATTGAGGTGCTGGAATTGAAAAAAATAGCCAATCAAATTCACCCAAAAAATCATTTTTGTCGTCGAAAATTTGCCATTTTTTTTCTTTTTTTTCAATTTTTACAACACGCCTTTGCAAAGATATATCAAGGTCTTGAGACAATTCCTTACAAAATTGATTCATTTTTATGGCGGGCACAAAATGATTTTTTTCTTCGGGCCATTCGCGAGTATAATTGATTTTATAATTATCGATTTCGGCAAAATTTCCGCACCAAGGCATTATAATTTTTTGCTCAATAAATGGTTTTAAAAATTCACGAAATTCGGTTTTTTTGGCAATAAAAAATTGCGCTCCAAAATCAAAGTTAAAATCATCCTTAACCCGTGAAGCCATTCTTCCGCCAACTCCGCGAGCTTTTTCAAAAATTTTAACTTCGCCAATATTTTTTAATTTTTGCCCTAAAATTATTCCAGAAAATCCAGCTCCGACAATGGCAA
Source organism: Rickettsiales bacterium (assembly GCA_044237235.1). Taxonomy (GTDB): domain Bacteria; phylum Pseudomonadota; class Alphaproteobacteria; order Rickettsiales; family UBA1997; genus CAILUF01. The sequence goes on along the minus strand of JBIIFQ010000022.1, from coordinate 1,893 downwards.
TTGAAGGTTTTTTCATAATTATTTATTCAATTCTTTTTCAATTGCGTTAATAATTTTCTCACTTTCAGGCGCGGTGCTTGAAATAAAATAATCAACGATTTTGCCATCACGACCAATTAAATATTTATGAAAATTCCATTTAGGCGAAGCAAGCGCGCCAAGCTTTTCGCTGGCAAATTGATAAAATGGATGAGCATTTTTGCCAATCACAATTTCTTTTTGCGTAACTAAAAAATTAACGCCATAATTATATTTGCAAAATCTTTGAATTTCTTCGTTAGTGCCTGGTTCTTGACTGCCAAAATTATTGCTTGGAACTCCGATAATCATCAATCCGCGGTCTTTATATTTTTGATAAATTTTTTCTAAACCCTCATATTGTTTAGTGAATCCGCATTTCGAAGCGGTGTTGACGATTAACAAAACTTTATTTTTGTAGTCGGCCAAATTAATTTTAGTTTCATCAAAATTAATAAAAGAAAATTGATAAACATCATTGGCTTTTGAATTTTCGGCTTTAGAACCTGTTGAGAAAAATGACATCATAAATAAAATTGTTAAGATTTTTAAAAGAATTTTTTTCATGTTTTAAATTATTTTTTTGTAAAAAATTTTGATCGCTAAAATTATAATTTTTTCATTAAAATAAGTCGATAAATATTTTTAGATTGCCCTCAAAATTAAAAAGGTTAAATTCGTTTTTAGTATAAAAAATTCTAAAAATTAATTAATTTTTTTCTCAATACAAAATATGAAACTTTCACTAGAATATCTCAAAACCAAATGGCAGTTAGTATTATCTATTGCTTCTGTTGCATCTTTAATAATTCATTATTTTGCCAAATTTGCTCTTAAAATTGAAGAGGATTATAGTTTAATTTTTGTTTTATTGATTGGTGGAATTCCGTTATTAATTCAAATTTTTCTTAAAATTATTAAAGGCAATTTGGGTGCCGATTTAATTGCCTTCATGGCGTTAATTTTGGCAATTTATTTGCATGAAAATGTCGCTGGGGTTTTGATAATTTTAATGCTGGCAAGCTCGCAAGCACTCGAAGAATTTGCTTCACATCGCGCCTCTTTCGTCTTGGAAGCTCTTGCACAAAGAATGCCAACAATAGCTCACTTAAAATCTGAAAATAATTTTTTAGATACCGAAATTTCGAAAATAAAAATTGGCGATTTGGTCGCGGTTTTTCCTCACGAAATTTGTCCAATTGACGGCGAAATCGTTGAAGGCAGAGGCTCGATGGATGAATCATATTTAACCGGTGAACCTTATCGCATTTCCAAAACCATTGGTTCTAAAGTTTTGTCGGGCGCAATTAATGGCGAATCTTTATTCGTTATTAAAACCGAAAAACTACCCGCCGATTCGCGTTATGGCAAAATCATGGAAGTTATGCAACAAGCCAAAGAGCAACGACCCGAAATTCGCAAACTTGCCGATAAAATTGGAGCAATTTTCGCACCAATTACTATTTTTATTGCCTCGGCTTCCTATTTTTTCACTCATGATTTGACCAATTTCTTAGCAGTTTTAACCATTGCCACACCCTGCCCGCTCTTGATTGCAGTGCCAATCGCCATTATTAGTGCAATTTCTATTTCAGCGCGCCAAGGCATTATAATCAAGGATGCGCGCATTTTAGAAAAATTATCAATTTGCACCACGGCGATTTTTGATAAGACAGGAACTTTGACTTACGGCGAGCCCAATATTTCAGAAATTATCGCTCTTGATGAATTTACTGAAAATGAAATTTTACAAAAAACTGCCAGCCTCGAACGTTACTCTCGACATCCTCTAGCTGGTTCAATTTTAAAAGAAGCGCAAAAACGTAATTTACTTTTACTCGATGCTCAAAATATTGCGGAAAAACCCGGTTACGG
>JBIIFQ010000021.1:0-11034 GCA_044237235.1 Rickettsiales bacterium | reverse complement strand
AAAATTAGATACCGCAGAAGTTATAGAAGTAAACATTTCTGCAATTGTTGGAGTTTGTTCATTTGTTGGAGTTTGTCCAATTGTTGGAGTTGGAGTAGAAAACAATTCACTCCAAAATTTCGCAGGAGTTTCTGCAAATGTTGTGTTTTGCAATGCTTGTGTTGTGTTTTGCAATGCTGTTGATAAGTTTGATAAATTGCGTAATAATTCTGTTGTTTCTGGATTGTGTGATGTTGTTGGCGTTATTCCAATAAAATTAGATACCGCAGAAGTTATAGAAGTAAACATTTCTGCAATTGTTGGAGTTTGTTCATTTGTTGGAGTTTGTCCAATTGTTGGAGTTGGAGTAGATAACAATTCCTTCGCCGAAGTTTTTTCAAATGCTGTTGTGTTTTTTGATCCCGAAGTCGTTTTAGTCGCTATTTCTGTTGTCGAAAACATTGAAGTTGTAGTGCTAGTGGGTGGACATACTCCATTTACTAATGACGTATGACAAGGGCGGGGGCGTTGCTGTGCATCAGCTCGTTGTGGAAAAGCCGCAAGAGTTACAATAAGCACAGGAAGCCAATTAGTATTTGATTGGCTAAATTGAGGCGCATTAGGAAGGATGTTAATGACTAATTTTAAAAATTCCTCAGCCGCCTTAGCGCTAACACTAGCTGCCTGAGCGCCAGCACGAAAGGATGCAAAAGCTATCATTCCGGGAATGTCATAAACCAAGGAATTCCTTGGATTCTCATTAGCGGCGCTAATTTTTGCACTGAGCGCTTCTTCAATGGACAAATCTCCGAAAGAACTTAAAAATTTAAGTTTACTTTTATATGAGTCTAATGTATCTATCTTGTTTAAATTTTCCAACCAACCATCTGTAACTTTTCCCTCTATAAATGTTGGCTCTATTGAAGAATTTTTAGTTATTAAACTCTGCAATTCACTCTTCTTTTTTGACAAAAAAGCTTTCATTTCACCTTTAGTAGTAAATCCTTCAAGATCTTGTCTTAATTCATCGGAATATTTATTTAATCGTTCGAGCCTTTTTTCTTGAGCTTCTGTTGTTTCCTTTTGTTTCTGCGTAATCTGCGGAATTGGCCCTATATTAACCCGAGAATTTAATATAGCTTTAATTCCTTTGACGCTTACGCCTTTTGATACCTCTTGAACTTCTATATATGTGTCAATCCTTCGTTTTTTTTCACTCTCAATTTTTGAATTATCTCTATATAATTTCATTAATTCTATAGAATTATCCTCAATATCTGTATCATTTTCAATTGATGGAGCATTTTTATTCAAATCAACCAAACTAACCAATTCTATTGCAAGCAATTGTTTTGCAAAATTATCCTCGGGCGCAAGAATATTAAAAAAATCATTTAATTTTTGATTACTCAATATTTGATTAGCTTTTGAGCTTTGATCTGTTCTCATAGTTAATTGTATTTAAAAATTAAAATTAATACCGAGTTTGAAAACCCCAACATTGTTATTATAATATTTTTTTATTGCTTCACGAAAATATTGAGTAGATTTTGGATCAACTGGAGCACCACTTCCATACTCTAAATTCCCAGTTTGATCTTCATTTTTAGTGTCAATAGTGAATCTGGTATAATTATATTCACCATTCACTAACCAATTTTTATATATTTTAATTCTAAAACCCCCACCAAAAAAAGGTGCACTTTTTTTACCCCTAACATGTTTCCACGGATCTTTTAAATTGGGCTCATACCAACCATCACCTAGTTTGGTATAAATATCAAAATATAAGGATCCGTAACTTTGGTAATAATTTATAGCACGCCCGATAGTTCCATAGATAGAAAAACTTTCATTAATATCGACACCGACATCAATTTTTGCCCCATATCTTTTATTTATTTTTGAATAACTTTTTCCAAAAAAATCATATTCAGATCGAGCGCTCTCAGAAGATCTGTTTAAATAATTTTTAACATTATTTTTTTCATAAATTAAACCCGGAGCAATAAAAAATCCGCGATAATTTAAAGCATAACCATATTTTAATCCAAATGAATATGACGAATCTGAATTAGTTTGAATTGATTTCTCAATTGGTCTAACATTTTTTATATCTGGATGCATAAATTCTTCAGTTGAAAAACTTAAATTAGTTTTTATTAAATCTACGCCAATATAATTGCCAACGGTTCTGGCATTTGAATTAGCTGAAAAAAACAATGTCAAAAGAATTATGAAAATTTTAATTTTTAAGATTTTTAAAACATTAAATTTTATGTTGCAATAGTATTTTATCATTATTTTTAATTTAAATCAAAAATTATTAAAAATTGTAAAGTAATCCGATTTTGGCTACACGAATATTCGCATTGAATTGATTTTTTTCATTCAAACCAATGGTAGCATAAATATCATTATGATTAATGTTGTTATTTTTGTAAACTTCGTTTGCTTTAAAATTATTATAAATCAAATATTCTGAGTTTAATAAAAATCGTTCCGATATTTTAATTTTTGCACCAAAACCAAAAAGAGGAACAATTTTTGAATTACGCATCACCAAAAATGGATCTTTCTGATTTTTTTCTAACATGTATTGCCTGACATCGATACCGTTGTTCGGATTAGTTTCAACGGGATTGCTATATGTATATAATGGATATACCGAATTAAGATTAGAATAATAAATTTTAGAAATTCCAAAAAAAACAAAAGGAGCAATATTTGAATTAAAATCATATCCAATATTAATTTTGCCACCGAAGGTTTTGTGAATTTTTAGAAATTCATTGCCATAGCGCATTGGCGAGTTTTCATTAAAAACCAAATTATAATTATAACTATAATCGATAAATTTTTTTATATTGTTATATTCAAAAAATAATTCGGGAGCCAAAAAAAATCCACGATAATTTAGAGCGTAATAATATTTCAATCCAAAACTATTTTTATATTTTTCCATATGTTTTGATTTAAATTGCGATTCTTTATCTTCCAAAATCCCGCCATCAAAATATCTAAGATTGGTATTAATAAAATCAACGCCAAAATAATTACCAACGGTGCGAGATTTTGATTTTTTGCGAATCTCCGTCACTTCTTGATATTCGCTTATAATTGTAGATTTAAATTCACTTTTATTTTCAGCTTTATTATTTGCATTGATTGAGCTGTTTTTATTTGAATTTTTAAGGATGGAATAACGTTGCTTGATATCATCAAATTCATTAGAATTTTGCTGATTTTTTATAAATAATTTTGATTTTTTAATATTTGAATAGTCAGCTTTGTTTTTTTTATAAATTTCGTAATATTTATTAAAATCTTGTGCATTCAAATTTGACATCGTTACAAACAAAACCGCCAAAGTTAATGTTATAATTTTTTTCATTATTCTAAAATTTTATTTTTTTGACTTACATATTAAAGGGCTTGTATAAATATACAAGTTTTTTATTAAGTTATATTTTGATATAATTTTACTAAATCATTTTTTTCAAAAAATAAAAAAAATATCATTTTAATTGCTAAAAAATTTTATAAAAATTAAATTAATATCCCCACCAATAATTTCGCTTCCCGTTTTTATTTCAATTTTATCAATAAATTTGAAATAAAGCAAAAATCACTAAATAAATTTATACCTTTATGCAAAAAAAATTATTGTCTTTTTTATTCATCACCGCAATTACTTATTCATGCTCTAAGGGATTATCACAAAAAGATGATATGACTAAATCTAGCGATAAAATTCAAGTCAATTCCGCTAATAAAAATCAAATCAATGAAATTGCTCGCAAAACAATTTATTTTGATACCAATAATTACACTTTAAATGAAGAAAAAAATGATTTATTAAAGAAAGAAATTTTGCCTTTAATAAAATCAAATGAAAAAATTACTATAATCGTTGAAGGCCATTGCGACGAAAGAGGTTCAAATCTTTATAATAAAAAATTGGGCAAAAAAAGAGCCGAGTCGATTAAAAAATTCTTGATTAAATCTGGATTTAAATCTTCAAAAATTTCAGTTGTTACTTACGGCGAAAACAAGCCTGTTGATTTAGGTCACGATGAAAATGCTTGGTCAAAAAATCGTCGCGCTGAAATCGTTTTATTTAATTAATTTATAAAAAACTTTAAATAATTACGACAATAAAAAAGCCTCATATTTTTAAAAATATGAGGCTTTTTTTGATTTTATTATAATGAAAAATTTACTTAATCATTAATTTTGCAACATCAAGCATTCTAACTGAGAAAGCCCATTCATTATCATACCAAGAACAAACTTTGACCATATTGCCACCGATAACTTTAGTTTGTGTAGCATCAAAATTTGAACTAATATTGCTATGATTAAAATCAATCGACACTAGAGGCTCATCGATATAACTCAAAACTCTTTGCATATCGCCAAGAGAAGCGTTTTTAATAATCGAATTTATTTCGGCAATTGAAGTGTTATTTTTAGCGATAAAATTTAAATCGACCATTGAAACATTTGGAGTTGGAACTCTGATGGCAACGCCGTCAAGTTTACCATTAAGCTCAGGTAAAACTAACCCAATTGCCTTGGCCGCTCCAGTTGAAGTTGGAATCATCGACATTGCACAAGCGCGAGCGCGACGCAAATCTTTGTGAGTATTATCTACAATATTTTGATCATTGGTATAAGCATGAATGGTAGTCATAAAACCTTTTTCAATACCAATTTTATCATTTAAAATTTTAGCAATTGGAGCCAAGCAATTTGTGGTGCAAGAGCCAATTGAAATAACATGATCATCTTTAGTTAAACTATTGTGATTAACTCCATAAACAATTGTTTTGACTGAATCTTCTTTGGCGGGAGCCGAAATAATAACTTTCTTGGCACCAGCGGTTATGTGCTGATAAGCGTCATCATATTTCGTAAAAGCTCCCGTACATTCAAAAACAACATCAATATTATATTCTTTCCAATTTAATTTTTTAGGATCACGCTCCGCGGTTAAAATAATTTTTTTATTATCAACAAATAAATTATGATCACGAATTTCAACCTCATGATTAAAGCGACCATGTACGGAATCATATTTCAAAAGATGAGATATAGTCTCAATTGGAGCCGATCCATTAACCGCAACAATTTCAAAATCATCACTCATTTTTTCTTCATAAATTGCACGAATAATTGCGCGACCAATTCTTCCGGGACCATTAACTGCGATACGAATTTTCTTTGACATAAATTTAAATTATTTGTTAAAAACTTTGCTAGAGTAGTATTCAAGCGCCTTAATAAAATCTTTAAGATTTAATTTGACGGTAATTTCTTTCTCAGAATTATTAACATTAAACCTTAAAAATAAATATTCACCATTTTTCATTTGCGAATATAAAGTATTTTTTTGCTGAGCACTGATTGGCACCAAGCCAAACTCTTTCTGCGAAGCATTTTGCGATAAAATTAAATCATTTTTATCCACTCGAATTTTAGCAAAACTATCAATTTTTATTTTTGGAATAATAATAAAAAATTCATTGGCAAAGTGATTTGTTGGTTGCAATGAAATTACCGAAGAATTATCGTAAAATCTGGAAGCAATTTTGCAATGAGCCGAACTCATCATGTCGTCAATTTCGCAATAAACTTTCCAATCACCAAAAGTTTTCTCTTCGTTGCGCAATTCGATAATTTCAGCTTGCGCAATGTTTTTAAAAATTAGAATATGGAATATTGTAAAAATAAAAATCAAAAAACTTTTTTTAGAAAATGATAATAATTTCATATTTACTGTTAATTTTTGTTTGTATAAGTGGCTTGTCCGGCTTATTTTTATTCAAAGATTATATCAAAAAAATTTCTTCTTTATCGGTGGCATATAGTGGCTTAATAGCCCTACTTTCCTTAATTGCCCACAATAATAATCTTCTTGAAAAAACATTAACCTTCTTTATAAGCCTTTTGTTAATTTTTTCAATTAATTTAATGATTGCAATCGGAATTATTAAAAATATTGGGGATATAAAAAACTCGGATCAAACTTCTTAAGCAAACACAAATTTCAAAAATTATTAATTTTTATGAAATGAAGCCCTCCCCGCTTGCGGAGAGGGACTTGAGGCGATGGGTAAAAAATTATTTATTTAGAATTTTGATAAAATTGTGGGGCTTGGAATCCATATCCATAACCATTTCCTCTTTTATCTTCTTGATAGCATGCACTATTTGAAGCGAGGGTAAAAAATAAAATTAACGTTGAAATTTTAACGATATTTTTTTTAATTATTTTGTGTAATTTATTCATAAATTAGATTATTTTATTGTTATAATTAATTTTAATTTTTAACAAAATATTTCAATATATAAAATTATTAGTGGTTTTTTGATAAAATTAATAATAATTGTTTCAATTTGTGAATTTAAAAAATTATTAAGTTTATTAAATAATTAAAAAATTTATTTAGCGTAACTTCAATTCTATTTTTTGTTTTTTAAAACCGCTCGCGCCGCCGAAAGCCTGGCGATCGGAACACGATATGGCGAACATGAAACATAATGCAAACCAACATCATTACAAAATTCAATCGAAGCAGGGTTGCCTCCATGTTCTCCGCATATTCCAAGCTTAATATCTGGGCGAGTTTGTTTGCCTTTTTGCGTAGCAATTTTTATTAATTCTCCAACTCCTTCTTGATCAAGTTCAGCGAATGGATCTTTTTCCAAAATGCCAGCTTTTTGATAATGACCCAAGAAATTTCCAGCATCATCACGCGATAAACCAAAAGTTGTTTGCGTTAAATCGTTAGTTCCAAAGCTAAAAAATTCTGCTTCTTCGGCAATTTTATCGGCAACTAAAGCCGCTCTAGGCAATTCAATCATCGTGCCCACCATATATTTTAACTCAATGCCCGATTCTGCCACCACGGCTTTTTCGGTATCAACCACCAATTGACGCATGATTTGAATTTCTTTGCGCGTAGCAACCAAAGGGATCATAACTTCAAGTAACACATCTTTTTTGGTTTCTTTTTTTACAATTGTCGCCGCTTCAAAAATAGCACGCGCTTGCATTTCATAAATTTCTGGATAAGAAATTCCGAGCCTACAACCGCGATGACCAAGCATCGGATTTTGCTCTTGTAATTGTTGCGTGCGATGTTTAACGTAATCAACTTCAACCCCAGCAACTTTCGCTACTTCTTGAATTTCACTTTCTTTATGTGGTAAAAATTCATGAAGTGGAGGATCGAGCAAGCGAATGGTAACGGGCAATCCCGCCATAATTTTAAATATTTCAACAAAATCTTTTCTTTGCATCGGCAATAATTTTGCCAAAGCTTTTTTGCGTCCTTCAACCGTTTCCGCCAAAATCATTTCGCGCACCGAAATGATGCGATCTTCATTGAAAAACATATGTTCGGTTCTACATAATCCGATTCCTTCGGCACCAAAATCGCGCGCCACTTGGCAATCAAGCGGAGTTTCGGCGTTAGTTCGCACTCTAAGCTTGCGAACTTCATCCGCCCACAGCATGATGGTTTCAAAATCACCCGATAAATTTGGTTTTAAAGTTGGCACATTGCCGAGAATTACATCGCCATTTGAGCCATTGATGGTAATTAATTCGCCCTCTTTAACTTTAACGCCATTGGCAATAAAAAATTTACTCGCATTATCGACATGCAAACCGATTGCACCCGAAACACAAGGCGTTCCCATGCCTCGCGCCACAACTGCGGCATGAGATGTCATGCCACCGCGTGCCGTTAAAATTCCTTGCGAAACATGCATGCCCTTAATGTCTTCGGGACTGGTTTCAACTCGTACTAAAATAACTTTATCACCATTTTCGAAGCGACGCTCAGCTTCTTGTGAAGAAAAAACTACGATGCCCGAAGCCGCACCGGGAGAAGCGGGCAAGCCTTTAGCGATGTTATTAACTTTTGCTTTTGGATCAAGAGTTGGATGCAAAAGTTGATCAAGACTGGCTGGATCGATTCGAAGTAAAGCTTCATTTTTATCAATCAATTTTTCATTCACCATATCAACCGCAATTTTAACGGCAGCATGTGCCGTGCGTTTACCAGAGCGGGTTTGGAGCATCCATAATTTTTTATTTTGGACAGTAAATTCGATATCCTGCATATCACGATAATGCAATTCGAGTTTTTTATAAATTTTTTCAAGCTCTAAAAAAACTTCGGGCATGGTTTCTTGCATCGATGGCAAAACTGAATTTAGTTGCTCTTTACCTTGAATCGTGATTGATTGCGGAGTGCGGATTCCTGCCACCACATCTTCGCCTTGCGCATTAATTAAATATTCGCCATAAAGTTCTTTAGCACCAGTCGATGGATTGCGCGTAAAGGCAACTCCCGTCGCCGAACTGTCGCCCATATTTCCAAAAACCATTGATTGCACATTGACCGCCGTGCCCCATTCTGCAGGAATATTATTGATTGAACGATAAGTGATGGCGCGATCATTCATCCATGAAGCAAACACCGCTTCAATCGCTCCCCACAATTGTTGATGAACATCTTGCGGAAAATCATGACCTAGTTCATTTTTGACTTCAATTTTAAAAAGTTCGACAATTTCTTCGAGCTGTTCAGCGTTCAAATCAGTGTCAGCGAGAGCTCCGAACTCTTGTTTTTTATCATCTAAAATTGTTTCAAAATTATAATGATCGACTCCCAAAACTACATCGGAATACATTTGAATAAAGCGACGATAAGAATCAAAAGCGAATCTTTTATTGTCGCTATTTTTCGCCAAAGCCAAAACAGTTTTATCATTTAAACCCAAATTCAAAACCGTATCCATCATTCCAGGCATTGAAGCGCGAGCACCCGAACGCACCGAAAATAATAATGGATTTTTTTCATCACCAAATTTAGCGCCAATTTTATTTTCAATTTGTGTTAAAGCTTTTTCGACTTCAATTTTTAATTCGGCGGGGAAAGATTTTTTATTTTTATAATAAACATCACAGACTTCGGTGGTAATAGTGAAGCCGAGCGGAACCGGCAAGCCCATTTTTGACATTTCTGCCAAATTGGCACCTTTGCCACCCAATAAATTTTTCATCGAAGCATCGCCTTCGGAATTGCCGTCGCCAAAAGAATATACGAATTTTTTAGAAGTCATTTGTGAAAAAAATTAAGCTTGAAAATATTTGTAATTCAAATTTTGCCTAAATATTTAGATTTTGCAAATTTTTTTTTAAAATAATTTTTTTGGTCGCGCTAAAGCAACGACGGGATTTTTTTGGTCGCGCTAAAGCAACGACGGGATTTTTTAGAAGTCATTTGTGAAAAAAATTAAGCTTGAAAATATTTGTAATTCAAATTTTGCCTAAATATTTAGATTTTGCAAATATTTTTTTTGGTCGTGCTAAAGCAACGACGGGATTTTTTTAAAATAATTTTTAGGTCGTGCTAACGCTGGCGAACTTAAAAAATTACATTTTGCAGAAACGCTCGCAACGCTTATGGGCTGTAGCTCCCCCCTTGAGGGTTATTTGCGTTAAAAAAATAGCCTAAACGGCTATTTTTAGCAAATTACGGGCTCCGAGAATTTAACGGTAGTTAAATTCGCGGAGACGTGGGGGGTCAAAAACTTACAGCAACAACGAATTTAAGATTATATCAAAAGTTAAAAAAGAGAAAAATTTCAAAAAAGACGATTTCTTGATTTTAAATTCAATCCACAAATTTATAAATTTTTTAAATAAAAATTAGTACTTTTTTAAGATAATTTTGTAATTTTTAGATGATTTTATATTAAAAAAATATGAGGTTTTTTAAATTCAAAAATAAAATCAAGAAATTGTCTTTTTTGGAAAATTATTTTTATTTAATTTCTACTTCGGTTCAGAACCGTTGGTTATCTAAGCTTTTCTAACCCCTCACGGCTCCCAAATCGCAACTACCGTTGCGATTTTATCGCCCGCTCTCCCTCAAGGGGAGAGCTATAGCCCGTAAGCTTGATGAGTTCTTTTGTTAAATCTGGGTTTGTGAGCCCAAGGGACCGGAAAATTAATTCTTAATTGTGCTTTTGCGATAACCATAAACAAAATAAATAATAATTCCAAGCGTAGTCCAAATTGCAAAATAATGCCAATTGCGCGTCAACAATTCGAAGGTTAAATATCCACAAGATAAAGCTGCCAAAGGTCCAACCACGAAAACCCAAGGACATCTAAAGCTTCTTTTTAAATTTGGTTGTTTGACTCGTAAAATCATCACCGCTAAAGCGACAACAATAAAGCCAAACAGAGTGCCGATACTCGTCATTTCGCTTAAAGTTTCGAGCGAAAATACTCCGGCGATTAAAGAAACTCCAAGAGTGGTAAGAACAACGCTGACATGCGGAGTATTATATTTTTTATGAATCGAACTTAATTTTTTTGGAAGCAAACCGTCGCGCGACATTACGAAAAAAATTCGTGATTGACCATAAAGCAAAACCAACAAAACCGAGGTGATTCCAGCAATCGCTCCGGTCGAAACTAAAGCCGAACCAATATTGCTTCCATTGTCGCGAAGTGCTCGAGCCAAGGGCTCGGGATTATTTAGCGTTGAGAAATTTACAATTCCGTTCAGCACCAAAGCTACCGTGGCGTAAAGAATCGCGCAAACTCCGAGCGAAAAAATTATGCCAATTGGCAAATCTCTTTTGGGATTTTTACATTCTTCCGCCGTTGTCGCTACCGCATCAAAACCAATATAAGCGTAAAAAATTGCCGCCGCTCCCGCCATAACTCCGCCAAAGCCAAAAGGCATAAAATTACTATAATTTTCAGGCTTAATCATTGGCGTTGCCACCACTAAAAAAATAAAAATTACCGTTAATTTTACAAAAACTAAAATGCGGGTAAACTTTACGCCTTGGCTAGTTCCGACATAAAGCATTGCGCCAATTAATAGCACGATTGAACTCGCTGGCAAATTTATAATTCCACCTTCACTCGTTGGTTTTGTAAGTAGTTCGGGTAATGAAATTCCTATTGTTTGCAAAATTCCAACCATATATCCCGACCAGCCATTGGCAACCGCCGAC
>JBIIFQ010000020.1:0-11052 GCA_044237235.1 Rickettsiales bacterium | reverse complement strand
GCGAATCACAAGAAGCCGTCTTTGAGCTTAACGAACGAAGTGAGTTTAGTGAAAAAGGCGACTTGCAACTCGCCTGCAAGGCGAGTACAATTGCAGTAATTTTTGTTAACGAGCTTTGCGAGTTTACAAAAATCTTGTGATCTGCAACTCGCCCTTGGGCGAGTAATCCCCCCCACACTCCGCTATACATTGCTAGCCCTACATTTGTAAGGCTCCAGACCACTTTCAAAATTTTGAACGAAGGGGATTCGAAATTTTCTCCGTTTCGACCTGCGACCCCGCTGGATATAGCTCAATCATATGTACTATAAAGTTCGAAATAAAATGCGGGGGCGAAGGTGTCCTTTTGAGAACTTTTAATTACGTAGAATTTGTTTTTGGTTCTTTAGAAATGGAGAAAATTGGAATTATTTTGTCGATGATCTTTATGAAGCCTTGATAATACTGTTCATAATCTGGTTTACTTGAAATAGAGATTGGGAGATTATTTTTTCTTATCTAATTAAATTTTAACCGACGGGGAACTGTCTGAATTAAAAATTACATAGCCTTTTTTTAACTTTTCTCCTGTCCATTCTAACTTCTTAAGGTAATTATTACTTTTTGTTTTTGGACTTATTAGAGTTAATGAAATTATAACTTCGGGAAAATCTAAAAATAGAGTATACTCAATCAGGTCTTTAACTTCCGCGCGTTCTATTACCCTCATTTTAGTTTTGCAGTCGTCCCTACTGACGCTTTTTATATATTCGATTTTGGATTCTCTGTAATGCCTTAAAACTTCATCCTTCTGCATCTCTAATAGATGATTAAGGTCAGGAAATTTTTTATCTTTTTTTGAAAATATTAAATAAATGTAACCGTCATCAGGATAGAGCACTTTTCCATCTATCTCAGCTCCAGTTTTTAATCCTGCCGGATATAACGTTGCTGGAACGCCAACATTGTGAATTCCTGATACATCAATAATCCATCCGTCAGGAGCAGATAAATAAACACAATGCTTTCCAGAATAAGGAAATGCAAAAAAAGATTGATATTGTTCAAGATCCTCAAAATTAATTATTCTAAGCTCTACATCCTGGGTATCATAAGTTGCTCTATTATAAGCAGCTTCTGTATACCCTTTATTGGTTATTATTACCCCCTTATTAACCTTAAGATCAGCCAAAAAACCCACAAACGAATCTACTTCTTTAACATCAACTTTTTTATTAAAAAATTTACAATCGATAACAATTTTAATATCAAAGCTGGCTATCTTTTCTTCGATCAGAATGTCTATTTGACGATTAGTCTTCGAAACCACTCCCACCCTTTTGATGTTATGTGAAATTGAGGCGCTAGGATACAACCTCTGAAAGTACTGAGTTATATAAATTTCATAATCCTTCCAATTCATTTGCAGATAACGTTCCTCTAAAAAAATTAACAAACAGACTTCATACATATTAGATACTTGATTTTATATTAAAAGTGCTTAATTTGGGCATTTAACCTAATTAAGGCATTTTTAATATATGATTTATGATAAGCAAAGTAAGAAGTTCGGAAGGAAGAGAAAGAATAGCTCATCTACTTCGAAGCTCTGGACCAGTATTCTCCGTGGAGAAGTGCGCTTCGATTTTAAAAATGGAAAGGAGCGCGGCCGCAAGACAATTGGCTGAATGGGCTGAGCAAGGATGGTTAAAAAGAATTAAGCGCGGATTTTATGCTCCGATACCGATGGATACAGTTTCGAGTGAGCAGGTTTTGGAGGATGTTTGGGTTGTAGTTCCAATTCTTTTTTCACCAGCCTACATTGGCGGATGGACGGCAGCTGAACATTGGGGATTCACTGAACAAATTTTCAGCTCAATTTGTATTCTGACTAGCAAGTCGATCAAGAATCGAAGTGAGGCGATTCAGAGCCAAACCTTTTCTTTAAAAAAAACCAAAGAAGAAAATTTTTTTGGATTAAAAGTTTTATGGAGAGAGTCGGTAAAAATTAATATTTCAGATCCTCATAGAACAATCGCTGATATACTGGATGATCCTAATCTTGGCGGTGGAATTTCTCATGGAGAAAAATGTTTATTTAGCTATTTAGAATCAGAACATTTTAATCAAGAGCTACTCCTCTCTTATCTAAAAGAACTTGGCAATAAAACCGCTTTCAAGCGTCTTGGATTTTTATTGGAAGGTTTCAATGCAGAAAAATATTCAAGCATCATAAAAGTCTGCAAAAAAAATATTTCGAAGGGAAATTCAAAGCTAGATAATGAGTACACAAATTTAAAAATTTCCACAAAATGGAAATTACTAATACCACAAAATTGGAGTCACCACCATGATTGATAAAAGAGAGATTTTAGAAAAAGCTGGAGAATTATCGCTGGAACCAAAAGTGATCGAAAAAGATTATGTTCTCGGCTGGCTACTAGCAGGCATCGCCAATCATAAAGATTTAAAGGATAAATGGCTGTTTAAAGGCGGGACATGTTTAAAGAAGTGCTTTTTTGAAACTTACAGATTTTCCGAAGATCTCGATTTTACATTGCTTGATAAAGCTCATCTAAATGAAGAGTTCCTCAAAAAAACTTTTTCTGAAATTGCGCATTGGGTTTATAACAACTCTGGCATTGATGTTGCGGCCGATGGCAAGTTCTCACCAATCAAAATCGAGATTTATAAAAACTTAAGAGACAACGATTCTTGTAAGGGAAATATTTATTACCGTGGTCCATTGAATGTAGGTCAAGGTGGCTCTGCTCCTACAATTAAATTAGATTTAACTGTTGATGAAAAAGTTGTTTTAGAGCCAGTTAGAATGCAGATAGATCATATCTATTCTGATAAAGATAAAAAACTATTTTCTGCTCTTTGTTATCATTACATCGATCTTTTTGCAGAAAAAACTCGAGCTTTAGATGAAAGAAAGCGGCCTGGTGCAAGGGATCTTTACGATGTAGTCAACATGTACCGTCACGGCATCGAGGTTGATTTAGAAAAATTAAATACTTCTTTAAAAGAGAAATGTGGTTTTAAAGGCATAGCGGTTCCAAGCATGACAACACTTGATCCAAAGCAACAAGAATTCAGGGTTCAGTGGGACAGCCAACTCAAACATCAATTACAAATTCTTCCTCCGTTTGAAAGCTATTGGAACGAATTACCAATATTCTTTAATTGGCTTGCTGGTCATTTAAATAAAAAACCATTACCTGTTTTGAACCTTCCACAATATTCAGGAAGTAAGAATTATTTTTTTGAGAACAAATCAAAGATTGTGCAGAACATCAGATTTGCCGCCGCAAGTCATCTCTGTATTAATCTCGATTATAGAAATGAAAAAGGAGAACGTAAGCAATATATCTTGGAACCTTATTCATTCAGAACAACATCAGAAAATAAAATTTTGCTCTACACAATTCACGAAGGAAAACCAAAAGCATTCCGTATTGATCGCATGATTGGCGCCACAGTTACCAGCAATGTCTTTATGCCTAAGTATGAAATAGAAATTGTTGAAGATGGCGGTATTAATGCACCGAAGATTAGTAGTCGACCAGTGGCTTTCTCATATAAAAATTACTTAGGTAGAAAAAAAAAATAAAATCGAAGAAATAACATTTTTTAAATCATATGGGCAAAATTATCTTAATAATAATCTCGGTCTTTATTCTCTATAAATGTACTGGAGGCGATCTTGGGACAGTAAACGTTTTTGGCCCACCGGACGAATTGCCCTTGTCACGTTATGAAGATGTGTATGTAAATGTTTGGTTTCGATTTCCCGACGGTGACAAAGATTATAATTTAGGTAGAACAAAAGGCGCAGCCTCATGTGAAAGTATTGCATATGATTATGCTGCATCGAAAGAATTAGGAAATAATTCTGGATGGTCGTATGTCTGTTGCACCGAAGAAGGTGGAAGCGAGTGTTATAGAAAAATTAGATAAAATTTGAGAATGCTATAATTTTCAAAATCTCTTCGAAAAATTAGGTATATCTAAAATAACCAATAGCGGCAAGACTTAAACCCGCATTGAAAACACTATATCAAAAGTTCGCAAATGGGGTCGTTTGCCTATCAAGATTTTTACTTCGAAATTTTTAGTATGTCTGAAGTGGTCTTCAAACCCTTTTAAATACTGGTGGTTACAAAATGGAGAGGAGGTTCACAAAAAAGCACCTTCGAACCGCCAATAAAAGTAGAAATGGCGGATAAGAACCTGGGTTTGAAAATCTTAGTAATTTTTGTTAGCGAATGAAATGAGCTTACAAAAATCTTGAAGATTTCAAGCGAAATTGAGCGAAGCGAACGATAGCGCCCTTAAGGGTGAGCAAATCCGCTAAGAGGATTTGCGAATCACAAGAAGCCGTCTTTGAGCTTAACGAACGAAGTGAGTTTAGTGAAAAAGGCGACTTGCAACTCGCCTGCAAGGCGAGTACAATTGCAGTAATTTTTGTTAACGAGCTTTGCGAGTTTACGAACAAAAAAAACACCGGATTACTTTCTTACTAAAAAAGTTTCCTTAAAATCAACACAACCACAATTAACGAAGCTTTTTCGCTCCTCATAAATTTCTTTATCTCTATCAGTTTCTACAAAATCAACATATGATTCGAAATTCTTGCAACCCAAAATTTTTAGAGTTGTTTCTTTGTTAAGCCATGATCAGCTTAGGTTTAAGAAAGATAATTTGCGATAATCTTTAGCAATAAATTTGCGTCACTGCCTTTGATAAAATAATCGTCCATTCCGCAATCAAAAAAATGACGAATACTTTCTTTGTTTCCATCGCCCGTAAGAGCAATTATTGGAATCGATTTAAGATGTTGAGATTTACCTTCTAATTCTATATTTCCTTGATTTGAATGATTTTTTATTTGAAGAGCATATTCGATCTTTCTAATTTCAATCGCAGCTTCATCGCCATTAAAAGGTGGCATATTAATATCGGTTATAATCATATCGAAACTCGATTTGCTATTTAAGTTGTTTTTGT
This sequence comes from Rickettsiales bacterium, assembly GCA_044237235.1. Lineage (GTDB taxonomy): Bacteria > Pseudomonadota > Alphaproteobacteria > Rickettsiales > UBA1997 > CAILUF01. The sequence goes on along the minus strand of JBIIFQ010000020.1, from coordinate 6,060 downwards.
AAATTTCAACCAACTCTTTCCCGCTATTTGCCTCACTAACAATAAGACCAAAGTCTTCTAGAATTTTCTTAGTTATAATAATATTTATTTGCTGATCGTCGGCGAGCAAAACTTTTTTGTTACGCAAAAGCTTTAAATAATCTTCATTTTTTCCAAGATAATCAAGGTTATCTTGGGTATTGAGAAGATATTTATTGATTTTGCGATATAATCTGTTGTCGCTTAAATTCTTATAGAAATAAGCGCTAAAAGGTTTAAATTCTTTCGAAGTGCCGAAAATTGATTTATTTTGAAAATAGGCTTTGATGTTTAAATCTTTTAGTAAAGTTAAAAAAGAATTACGATCTAAAGAAGTAAGGGCCATAATTGGAATATTCACATTGATTTGCGACTTACCCTCTTCGTCATCGACTGGTTCATAAATTTCAGATTTTCGAAAGATTTTCGCAAATTTTTCGTTTTCAAAATTTTTTAAAAAGTTAATAAAATTTAAAATTCGGGGGCTTTTTTTATTTTTTATTAATCTTATTTTTTTGGCAATATTCACTCCCTTCTCCCCAAAGCCATCAATATCTATAATAATCATTTGATATTGAATTTCTCGTACTTTTTTTATTACTTCTTTTTGATTGTTTACAATATCACAAAATATATGAGGAAAGGCTTTGTTAATTTTATTTTTAACAATTTCAATATCATTATTTTGATTGCCGATTAAAAGAATTTTAATTAAACTTTGCGAACCGAGCATTGATTTAAAATCAAAAACTTTTTCTTCGGATTTTTCATTTTCGTTTTTTTTGTAATCTTCAATCGCTACTTCATTATCGTTGCGAGACTTTATGTTATTTTCGGATCTTTCTTGATAATTATTTATCAAAATATCTTTGCTAATGACGGGAAAAAGCAGAGAAAATTTAGTCCAACCACTTATTTCATTGCCAAATTTATCAATACCACCAAATTTTGATTCGCAAATAATATCGCCACCGAATAACAACATATTTCTTTTACAAAAAGCAAGACCCAAGCCCGTCCCACCTTTTTTATCAGAAGTAAAAAAATCATCAAAAATCTTAGGCATAACTTCGCTTTTTATTCCCGGCCCAGTATCATAAACATAAATTGAATTGTATTTTTTCTTATCTAAAACCCTCGATTCTAGACCTATTTTTACATCAGAATCTGGATATTGATTTAAGTAATAAAGGGAGTTTTTCATTAGATTAAATATGATATAAGTAAGTCTTTCTGGAAATGCTTTAATAAAAAATTCATCTGATTTTTTTTTCTCCTCTTCCGCAGGAAGAATTAATTGAACTTTCGCTCTTTCATTGTTATTTTTATATCCATATTTTTTTACAATTTCTGGCAAAATTTTTCGAGGATCAATGTAGGATAATTCCGAAGATTCAATTCGCTTTTTACCTAAATCACTGAGGATAATATTGATGATATTATTGGCATTTACAATGGAATCAGAAATTCTAGAAGATAGATTTTTTAAACTAGCTTTTAACTCTTCGGCATCAATATTTACCTCACCCCCCTTCTCTTCATTATTTTTATTTTGATTTTTATCGAGGCTGTTTGCCAATTGATTAATTTGTAGCGCAATAAAATTTATAATATTTAACGGATTTCTAATTTCGTGAGCAATCGAACCAGCTAGTGCTTTAAAAATTTTAGCTCTTTCATTTGATTCAATCCCTTTGGCATTGCTATGACTAAAGACCATTCCAGAATAGGTAGCAAAACAAAAAGTAGATAAATACATCGCAATATCAGAAATTAACGATTGATGCACTGGAATCGCAATTACATCGCTATAAAAGTAATAATGAACAATCAACGCGCATATGACTCCAAAACATAAATCAAATAAGAATATAAGCCAATTTGGAACATACATTATTAAAATATAAATCATGATTAATTCCCACATTGGCCATGTTTTTATCATGCTATTATTTACCGCCGTTAAGGTGATCAAGAAAGATAAATTATAAATCAACATGAAATGCCAATAAAATGGAAAAAGAAATTTATATTTCTGGTTCCAATAGTCTTTTGTTATCAATAAAAAACAAATTAAACCGGCGGCTAATTTAAATCCCATGCTATCCCAAGGCATCTTAAAGACGTGAACATGTATTAACGCAAATAATGGATGACTAAAGGTTCCAACCAATACAAGAGCTTTTAAATTATAGCTATTTATTACGGTTCCTTTTTCAAAAGAATTTAGTAGATATTTTTTAAATTTTACAAACATTAATAAGTGTTTTTATTTTTTTAGAAATGGGTTTTGAAGTAATTTAAAAAACAAATTTAAAATTACCAGCATTGCTTGATTTATTTACATTATTTTAATATTATTAATCATTAAAAATTTTTTAAATTGCCAATTTTGAATCTAAGCTCTGTTGGTTTCTATTTTTAAATACTCAATTTAAGCAATCAAATTAAACAAAATAACAAACCCATTCAATATAAATAATAATATTGAATGGGTTTGTTTATATCAAAATTTTTAACTAAATTAAATCGCCATTTTTTCCAGAAAACGGTCCTAGATGAAAACCATATTTATCTAAAAGATTATCGACTAAATTAATTTTCTCAACATCCGGAATTCCAATTATAAAATCTTCATCTATGCCTTCACGCCATGATAAATAACCCTCAGCGCAACAAGTATAACAATCTTGGCTGGTCGGCAATCTAAATGGGAAATTGGTAGAAAAACCTTCTGGTCCTCGAACATAACACTCGATATAAAGCGTATCTTTTCTCGATTTTAATTCAGCTTCGATACTAGCTGCCCTTGGATGAGAATCATCAATCCAAAATTTAGCTTTCCTTAAATGATCTTCGGTTAAAAAAGGGACGCTATTATTACTTACCAAGATTGCTCCATCAAATTGGGGCATTTGTTCATTTGATTCAAAACAATAAATTGAAACTTTTAAATCCTTTCTTTTAGTTGTTCTAAGAATTTCTTCAGCTTGCGCCTTCAAAAGCATAATTTTATCACTCAAATCAATTAAGATGATTTCTTTAGGCGGAGAAGAGTAGCCAATATAACTACTGACTGCTTTGCCGAGCCTGCCTGCCGCCCCAAAAATTGCTAAAGTTATTTTTTCATAATCACATCCAGTGTGATTTGAAGCATGAATAGCCCATTTTTTTAAAACGGCCACCGTTGCTGCATGACCAGTTGTTATTGAAGGATTTTTTAAAGGACGCGGTAGCTTTCCGTAATTACATACATAAGGTGTTGACGCACCCATTGCCACCATTTTCAAATTACAATCATTCGCCAATTCGAGGGCTGGGAAAAATTGTCTTTCCCTAAATCCCCTTAAACCTTTTGGACTTCCGATCCATAAATCTATTGGCACCGGCATAACTATATTTATCCCTATTGGAATACCTTTATATTCGATGAAAGAATTTACAAAAGGTTTAACATTCCATAATTTTGAATTTTGTGATTGAGATTTTGTTGTTTCAATATTTTTGAAAATGAAATCTAGTGTTTGCCAATCAGTTGCGTGAAATAAAAATCCAAATCCACCATTTTTTGGAAGCTTTGAATTAGTTAGTTGCGAACTTAAATTGTTTCTTAGTTGTAAATCAACATTGTTTGTCATGCAATAATTTTTTATATTTTTAAATTGAAAAAATGGGGATAAAATTTATCCCCATTTTTTTGATAAATTTGTTAATAATCTTCTAATTTAATATCGAAGCTTTCGGCAATGTGACTTACCAAATTATCGTTAATAGGCGATTTAACCGCCTCTAACGCATCTTCTCTGGTCATTAAGCCTTCTCTAACATCGCGAGCCAAAGGAATAACATAAGGATGAAGATTATATTTCTTCTGATGAATTGCGATTCCAAGTGAATTTAATTGACAATTTGTAGAACAAGAATCTGTGCTTTTCATTTTGCGCCAATCAAGCTCTCTTTCAATCACTTCATAAACCTCTTTTTCGTTATATTTTCTATATTCAAAAAATGGCACTAAATTCATTTTGGATATTTTTAATTTTGTCCACAAAGAGGCGTCGAGAGACTTTATTGCCTCTTTATTTCCCAATTTTTTTAGAAGATTGATCATTGGAGCGATCATATTTTTATGAGTATCGGTCAAATCATCAAACTTAGATTTCATATCATAATTTTTTTGCCTTAATTGCCCCGGAGTTGTTCCAACCAGAACATTTGGAATATTTTTTTCGGCAGCTATTTTAAAAGAATGAAGAGCGATTTGAGTAAAACATGGCCAACAAGCATGACCTATCATGAAAGCCAACTCTTTTGAGCGCTCATGTAATGCAGAATTTTTAAAACTAGCATTGAAAATTGTTTTATTAAGATTCCATGATGGCTTATAAACAATATGATCAACATTAATTTTTTTCAGAACTCTGCTAATATTTGCATAAGTTTCAGGTGGAATAAAATGATTATCGAATGTAAAAGCTAAAACTCTTAATTTATAATGATTAGCTAGTTGATATAGCATATAAGTGCTATCTTTGCCTCCACTATATAAGACCATACAATCATATGGATGCTTATCGCTAACCCTCAAAACTGATAGCATTTTTTTCTCCAATGCGTCGTAATCGCGGTCGAGATATTGCTTCTCCTGTTCGTAATCTATACAAAAATTACAGACCCCATCGCTATTAAAAGTTATATTTGGAATTTGTGAATTAAGAATACATTTAGTGCAAGTTTTTATTTGACTCATAATATAAAAATTTAAATGTTATTTTGTAAACTAATTTTACATTTAAACTTTATAGAGCAAAATTGCATCGAAACAAATAAAAATGCACAATAATAAAAATTAATTTATAAACTGTTCCTTATTAAAACTTATTTACAATTTAATTAGTCTTAATTAAATATTTCGCTCTTCACAATTTTGATTTGAAATTATTATAAAATTTTACCTCAAAAAAAAGATGTTCTTTCATCTTAGAATTCTAAATCTCTGCTCTTATTTAATAGATTAAAAGTCTTCTGGCTGTAGCTGAATTATGACAGAATTTTTTTTGAAAAATTTTATTTTAATTCATTAATTAAAATAAAATTATAATATCATAATATGTTAATTAATAACGTTTTTATTATGAATTAAATAGCATTATTTGAGGTTATATTTGGCATTTTTTGAAAATTGACAAATGTCAATAATTTCATAAAAATCATAAAAATTTTGGATAAATTTTGCAATTTTTTGATAGAATTAATTATTTTAATAAAATAATTTTTAATTAAACTATTTTACATAAATAATTTTTAATTAAACTATTTTACATAAATAATTTTCAAAAAAATCTAAAAATTTGAGATAAAGATGTAAGAATAAAATCGCATGAACCCAGTATTTAAATAGCTGGGTGGCCCTCTTGATTTTTATTAAATTACTAAAAAAATTAATTTAAAGTTGCCATATCAATCACAAAACGATAACGAACATCGCTTTTTAAAATACGCTCATAGGCTTGATTTACTTGGCTCGAAGCAATCATTTCAATTTCAGGAACAATATTATGTTTAGCGCAAAAATCCAACATTTCTTGCGTTTCTTTGATACCACCAATTACCGATCCGGCGTAATTACGACGCATTAGAATCAATGGAAATGGACTAATCGATAAAGGCTTTTCCGGCGCGCCGAGAGCCACCAAAGTTGCATCGAGTTTAAGTAAATTAAAATAATCCATCATATTGATGTCCGCCGAGGAAACCGTATTGATAATTAAATCAAAATATCCAGCGTATTTTTTAAGATTTTCGGGGTCTTTAGTTGCTACAAAATTATGCGCTCCCATTTTCATGGCATCATCTTTCTTTTTATCAGAATGACTAAGAACCGTAATCTCGGCACCTAGAGCCACACCGATTTTAACACCCATATGTCCAAGTCCGCCCATGCCCAAAATTCCAACTTTTTTATTTGGACCCGCCTTCCAATGCATTAATGGCGAATATAATGTAATACCCGCACATAAAAGTGGCGCGGCTTTGTCGAGT